>JABWCM010000341.1 GCA_013360285.1 Myxococcales bacterium | reverse complement strand
GAAAACCGAGTCATATCGGGAATATGGCGCAGGTTTTTTTCTGGGCAGTGGGGCCAAAAGCATCCGTCCAAGTTCGTTCAGCTATTTTTTCACAAACTCTCTACCAAACACACCACCTTGTCCGCATACATCGCCTGCGGCACAGGATCGCCTAATGCACTATCCCCCTCCACGGCCACGCCGTCCGGAATCGGCACGTGGCATACCTGCCTCAACAGCAGCGGCGCCAACTGCGGGGCGTGGCGGAATAATGCCACGAAATGTTCATGCAGCGCGGATAACGCCATCTTCCTTTACCTCCAAGTTCGTACATCCACTCCGCCGGATCTTGGACCGCGGCTCCGAAACGTCTTTTTGCCAACGTCATGGTGGCTGCGGTTGGTGGGAATCGGCAGGTGGGGGGCGGGGTGAAACGGAACGGGCGGGTTTCGGTGCCCGCCCGTTTTGGCGTAACTCGATCACTCGTACAGGTGGGTCAGTTCGAAGGCTTTGGCCAGAGCCGGCTGCTCCAGGTCCACCGCGGCCGCTCGGGCTGCGGCTCTGGCGTGGCGGCACAGGGTGGCTACCAGACCGTCTACCACATCCAGCTCTTCCTGCTCTTGGTGTACCGGGGCGCCCTTTTTGTGCGCTGCCGCCTTGGCCTTCAACTCGGCTGTCGCCCCTTGCAGGGCAACCACCGTCCCCGGGCCGCCCAGCTTCTTGGCATATTCTGCCACCAGCGGCTTCGCGAACGCGCCTTCGAGCGCTTCCAGTTCCGTTTGCAGCGTCGCCACGTCGTCGCCCGTCGGCACGATTTTCGCCAGCGTGGAGCGAACGTCGGTGGCCGCTTCGGTTTCCGGCTTCGTTCCCGCTTGGTCGAGGTTATCGGCTACAGACCGCAACACGCCCACGGCCCGCCGCCGCACTTTTTTGCCCTTCCGCACGGATTGTCGGAGTTGCACGGAAGTAGTCTTGCCGCCGGCTTTGGCGTTCAACTTGGTCAAGTCCGCATTGTGTAATTTGTTGGAGTTATCCTGTAACGCTTCACCCATTTCCGGTCCGAACCCGTACTCGGTGACCGTGTCTTTGTGCTGGGCGTACGCCTGGAGCGTTGCTGTCGCCTGATTTCGCGTCTGTACCGACGTGAATCCGCGGCCGATGGTGTGCATGCGCTGACGCACCTCGGGGGTCAATGTTTCTACTTTCCAACCCATTCTGGTTACTCCGCTATTGTTTAGGAATCGACTTGCGGCCCGCCCTGGGGACTCGTTCACCCGGTTTCGTTCCGCACAGACCCAGAAAGCAAATCTCGTGCCAGGTTGGTGCGATCTGTGTTTCCGTTTGCATTTTTTGTGTTTTGCTCGACTTTTTTTGTGTTTTGCTTGACGTTTTTTGTGTTTTGCTTGACAAAAACCGTGCCAGGTTTCTCGTGATCGGTCTTTTGCTCGACCATTTTTGTGTTTTGCTCGACCATTTTTGTGTTTTGCTCGGCCATTTTTGTGTTTTGCTCGGCATTTTTGCTTCCGCCAAGTGCAATGCGCGTGCCAGGTTTTTCATTTTTCGTGTTTCCGATGCCGATTTTTGTGTTTCCGATGCCGATTTTGGACTCTCCGGAGCCGTTGCAGGACTTTCCTTCACCCAAAACCGTGTCCGGCTTGGCTTGATGTGTCTCACCGCCGGAAAAATCAGCGCCGCCGCCGCCGATTTCGTGACAGCCGATCGTGACAATCGGTACGCCTTTGTCACGATCGGCGGTTCGGCCCCAGCAAATCCAACCCTTGTCGGCGTAACAGTCGGCTCCGGCGGTGTAACAGGCGTCTCAGCGGGGCCCTTGCCGTGGGGCTCGTCGGGGGGTCGGCGGGGTGGGCGACTTGGACGGGAAACTGCTGGGGCTTGTCTTTGACGACAGGGCCGCGGGTCGCGATCCTGTCCGTTTGACCGGAATTTTTACCGCTTTTCCCCCAACCCTTTCCCTTTTCCTTTCGTCGCCAATTGTTCGGCCAATTCATCCAATGCTCCGAGAAAATCGAAAAACGCATCGCGATTGCGTTGCCTGGCGATGGGCGCGCATCCATCCAGGTGGGCGCTGATTCCACTCGCAAAGTCGCCGAATCCACTCAAGATCGACCCCACGAGGGGCGCTCGTTTCGAACTCTCCCACATCGTCGTTCCAGCCTTGGCCGCCAAATCACCCAAGCTCGCCTTGCCTGTCAAGACGTCGACGCCCACGTCCGCTATCTCCAGGCCGTCCATGAATCCATTGACGATGTTGCCTACGGGAGCGTCCCCGACATCGGGCAATTCGTCGGCAACCGCTCGGGCGGCCGTCCACCAGTCGGTTTCCGGTTATGGCCGTATTTCGTGCCGGCGTTCCGAGACCAGCCCTGGCGGTTGCTGACCGCCTTCGTCGGGACCGCCGCCGTCGTCGCTGCCGAGGTCGGTCCCACGACCCGCCGCGAAATGGAGCACACCCGGTGGTGGGAACCGCTGCTCGGCCACCCGGAACGCCTGTTCGTGGGCACTTTCGGCGCGCTTTGCCTCGCCGGTACGCTGCTGCTGGCGCTCCCGCAAAGCGCCGCCTCTGGCGCGAGCATCGGGTTCATCGACGCCGCGTTTACCGCCACCAGCGCCGTTTGTGTTTCCGGTCTGACGGTCGTCGACACCCCCGCCGTTTTTAGCGGCTTCGGGCAATTCACCCTTGCCTTGCTCATCCAAATCGGCGGCCTCGGCATCATGACGTTTTCAACGGTTTTGTTATGGGCGTTGCCTGGGCGGCGGTCTTCGTGGGGTTCGTATCCTTTCTAATGAGCGTCCGGTTGATAGTGCGCCTGCAAAAACGATTCGTAAGGCCCCTGGTAGAACTCCACGAAGTATTGGAAGGAGCCCGCCAAGGAGAGCACCTGCGCCGTTGCCGAAGGACGGACGCCCCGCACGAAGTGATCCAGGTCAGCGAGTCGGTCAATAGGCTGCTGGATGAACGGTTGGGTCGGGAGTCCAGCGAGGGGTAGGAACGGCGAGGACGCAGACCCGGACAAAGTGTGCACGCCTACCGGCGCCCAAGTCCGCCCATGGGCGGCGCCGCGTCCGGGTGATGTCGGCGTCCGTCGGCGAGCCGGACGCACTTCAAAAGCACTGAGTTTGTTGATTCCTGCTCGCCGGCGGCGGGCAAAGTGTATTGGCACGGTTTCTGAAGCTGGGTCAGTAGCGGCCCATACCATTGGGTGCGTGCGGGCAAGGACGCCGGGGGAAAACACCACGGGTGCCACGACCGGCGTAACGTTCACGAGGATCATTCAGCCTGTCTGGGTAAGCCGGACGTGCGAAATGCAAGTCAATACAGGAGGATTTATGACGGAAGCGCCCCCAACCCATGCCATGACCATGGGACCCGGAGAAGTTGTGGTGATGGTCTCCGATGGCGATGTCTTGACACTCACCAACAAGCGAGTTCGGTACAACCTTGTCGCAAGGGGCAGATCCAAACTCGTCAGCATGACGCTCGATGCTGTGTCCTCATGCTCCATCATGTCTGTATCGCGCCCGGGACTGCTGATTCTGGGCGCACTTATGCTTCTGGCTGGGCTGATGGCGCCCATACTGGGCGGTCGCGGGGATGCTCGGAGCGTGGCTGTTGTTCTATTCACAGCGGGTGTCGGTTTTTTGGTTGGCTACTTGTTGTTGCGATTCAAGGCGCTGAAGATCTCGTCGGACGGCGGCGATGTTATTCTCACTGTGTCGAGGGGCATGGACCGGCGGTCACTTGTCGAGTTCGTCGATGCACTTGAATTCGAGAAAGCGAAGTACTGCGGTCGTTCCAACCCTGTTCGCCTCGAAAGTGAGCCTGGATCGTAATACACGTGGAACCTAACGCGCGGAGCTTACAATATCCAGGTTTCGAATACGGATCCATGAGCATCTTGGGTAGTGATGAGCGCCTCGCGTTGCGGCAGACCCCAATCCGGCAGATCCTGCGGGGCTTGGCCGTAAGCGTGTGACCGAAGTTTGGTCAGAGGCTGTGAATTTTTCCAAAATGCGCCGTTTTGGGTGACATGAAACCGGTGTTGCCCTCATGGCTTAGCTTCGATCGCATGTGGGGAGTCTTCTTCCGAAGGGGGTGGTCGTTTCCCCATACGACCGCTCCTATAGGTTCTGGGGGGTAAAAAACCGATTGGGAAGACCGTTTTGAGCCCTTTTTTCCCGTCCAAGGCCCGGGCTTTGGCTAGGTGGCTGGTCTTTTTTAGGGGATTTTTGGCCAGCCGGATTTTTGCCGGATCGTCCGGGAAAATCCTGAGGTATATCGGGAATATGCCGCAGGGATTTTTCCGGGCGAGGCGGCCAAAGCCGACCAGGACAAAAATTTCATCTAAAAACGCCAGCCACCTAGATTCACCATTTGAGGTATCATGTGTCCCGCTTGGGCGGAATTTTCCGCGAAGGGCTCCCATTTGCCCCGCCCCCGCCACCCTGGTACCTTGTCGTGGACGGTCGGTGACGGGCGGTGCCCCTGCATGGCGCGATTCCGTACCGTTTCCTGTCCAGTCACGGCGTGGGGGACGGACCAGCCTCCCTGTGGTCGCCTCGTTTTCTGCAAAACTACCGAATCTCGTGGAGGTGTTTATGCGCGCGTCTCTTCCAACGATTTGTGCTGCCGTGTTTCTGTGGACCGCCGGGGCTTTGGGGCCTCGGACCGCCGTCGGGGCTTGTGCGGCTTTGCCCGGGGATGTCAACGGGTCCCAGTCGGTTACCGTGTCGGATGTGCAGTGTGCCGTTTTGCTCTCGTTGTGGAGCCTCACCCAGGGTCCAGGCGCCGTGCCGGCCTGTGTGGCCGTTCCGCTGAGCGAGGCCGACATCAATTGTTCGTCCGCGTTCGACGTTTCCGACGTGCTGCTTTTGATCCAGGCGACTTTGGGTGCTGCGCCCGACCCCCAACTCGACAAGGACGGCAACGGTTGTATCGACGTGTGCCAGCAAGGCGATGGGGAGTGCGCCGCTTTTGAATGCGCCGACTACCCCTCGGATTGTTGCAAACCCGGCCTGGTATGCACCGGCGACAGTTGCGGGCTTTCTTCCGACTGCGATTTCACCCCGGCCTGCGGCGGCAAAGCCTGCCCGGTCCAGTTGGGCGCCTGCGACGACGGGGACGTGTGCACCACCGGCAACGTATGCCTCGGCGCCTCCTGCTCCGCCGGATTTCCCCTGAGTTGCAACGACGGCGACCCTTGTACCTCCGTCGATTGCGATCCGACCGTGGGGTGCGTTTACAAACCGATCCCGGGCTGCACCTGTGTCCCGCCTCCCGGCCCGTTTCCGGTGGATTGCTGTATCCCGAACGCGGCGCCTGGCTGCTCCTCCCCCGCGTGCACCGATTGTGTGTGCGGCGTGGTCCCCGGCTGCTGCTCGGCGGCCTGGAATCAAGTGTGTGTCGACCTTGCCTCGCCCGGCGGAAGTTGCAACGACGTTTGCGCCTGCGACCTTGAAGGCGCCGACCCCCCGCCGGGGGACCCGCTGTGCTGGATTAGCGGGGCTCCGGGCCAAAAAGTCCCGTGCCCGCTGCGCTTGTCCGCGGGGGACTCCGTGTCCCCGCACGCGTCGGCCCTGCAATTGACCCTGAGTTATGACCCCACCCTGGTGAAATTGGTCGGCTTTTTTGGCGAAACCTGCTTCGGCCCCAACCAGACCCCGCCCTGCGTGAAAGTTTCCGTCGCCGGCCCCGGATCGATGCCATTGATGACCGGCCACTCGGTCAGCCTGAGTCCAGCGTCGCCGACCCTGTGGAACGGTTTCGGCGCCCTGCTGATCGTACACATCAGCAACACCAGCGCCGCGATCACGAACGCCTGGGTCGACCCCTGCGGAACCATCCAGGGAAAGCCCTACGTACTCGAAGCCGCGTTCGAGGTTCTGCAACCCATTGCACCGTCGAACCAAACGGCGGTCTGGGCGGAAGACCCCGCGGCCAACTTCGTCGCCAAAACCAATTCCCAGGTGTTGCAGATCGTGTTTTGGCCGGAGGAACAGACGTTCGTCACCTGGCCGTGACATAGAGAGGGTGTTCCATAAATGGGAGATCATCCCCGAAACGGCGATTTTTAGCTGCCTTGGCAGTGGCACGACTGAGGAATATCGGGAATATTCCGCAAGGAGTGACGTTGCCAAGGCGGCAAAAAGCGCCCTTTTGGGGGATACTTCAGCTTTATGGAACACC
>JABWCM010000340.1 GCA_013360285.1 Myxococcales bacterium | reverse complement strand
GATGTCGGGCTCTTACAAAGAACGTGGCGCGCTGAACCGCCTGCTCCAACTCACAGAAGACGAACGCCGACGCGGGGTGATCGCCGCAAGCGCCGGAAACCACGCCCAAGGCGTATCTTACCATGCTACTCGACTCGGGATTCAGTCGACGATCGTGATGCCGGAACGGACCCCGCTTATCAAGGTCACCCGCACCCGCAACTACGGCGCCAACGTAGTGCTCTGGGGTAACGATTTGGCCCAAGCCATCGCCCACGCCCAAGAGATCCAAACACGACATGGCATGGTGTTCGTACATCCATTCGATGATGCCGCCGTGATCGCCGGCCAAGGAACGGTCGGGTTGGAACTTCTGGAACAAAATCCTTATCTTGACGTAGTGGTGTGCCCCATCGGCGGCGGAGGATTGATCGGCGGGATGGCGTTGGTTCTCAAAGAGACCAACCCCCGGATCCGCATATATGGTGTCGAGCCCACCGTAGCAGCAGCCATGCGCGCGGCTTTTGACGCGGGTGGACCAGTGGACGTCGTGACCGGACGCACACTTGCGGACGGCATCGCAATTCGCCGAGTCAGCGAGTTAACTTACCAACTGACTCGCAAATACATAGACGACGTACTGACGGTGGACGAAGAAAATATTGCCAACGCCATCTTACACCTGCTCGAACAGGAAAAAACGGTAGCCGAAGGCGCCGGCGCCGCGGCGGTTGCCGCGTTGTTGGCGGGAAAGGTCCCCAATATCGCCAACAAACGGGTTTGCTGCTTGCTGACAGGCGGCAACATCGACGTAAATGTCCTTTCTTTGGTAATCGAACGTGGGTTGGTAGCGCAGGGACGGCGGATGCGGATGTCGGTCACCATTGCCGACCGACCCGGTGGATTGCAGGCCGTGACACAAATCCTTGCGTCCACTCACGCCAACATTCTGGAAATCCACCATGATCGGTTATTTTCCCATGCAGTTTTAGGCGATACCATCATCCACTTGGTACTGGAAACCCGGGGTGCCGAGCATGGTACAGACGTTGTATCGGCCCTCCAAAATGCCGGCTACTCGGTACAGACCAAGTAACTTAAGCCCCTCGTTTCCTTCCGAATCACGAATTTGCAACTGCCGGCCGGCTGCGGCATGATGGCCCTCGTTTATTGGCTTGAGCAAGGGCTAACTCCTATGGAAGAATTTATTCGAAACCTTGAAACCAGTGTGGACGCCATCAATGGCGTACTATGGGCGGACTGGGTTTTATATATTTTGCTTGGAACAGGTATTTTATTCACGATTTGGAGCGGATTCTGTCAATATCGCGCGCTTACTCATGGCAGCCGGGTCATCCGCGGCGACTACGATAGAAAAAGTGATCCAGGTGCCATCAATCACTTCCAAGCTTTGTCCAGTGCTTTGTCGGCAACCGTGGGATTGGGCAACATCGCCGGTGTTTCGGTCGCGGTCGCTTTAGGTGGCCCCGGAGCCGTGTTTTGGATGTGGGTGGTCGGTTTTGTCGGCATGGCGCTCAAAACCACAGAAGTCACGTTGTCGATGCTTTACCGAAACGCTGACCCCAACGACGAACCCCACGGTGGGCCCATGTGGGTTGCCAAAAAGGGATTTGAACGGTGGAGCCCTAAGTTAAAGCCCGTAGGTGCGGTTGTAGGTACCCTTTTCTGCATCACCTTGCTGATATCCGCCATCACCGGCGGCAACATGTTTCAGGCCTGGAACGTCGCCGAGGTGACCACCCAATACTTCCCTACCGTACCGCGTATTGTATCCGGTATCTTGATGGCGGCTCTCGTAGGAGCGGTGATCATCGGCGGCATCAAACGGATCGGTGCCGTGGCCGGACGGCTTGTTCCGTTTATGTGTGTGATCTATTTGTTGGCTGGTTTTTATGTGCTGGCGATTCATCTTGGCGACATTCCTGATATTTTTCGCTTGATCATCGCGTCGGCGTTTTCGCCGGTAGATGCCGGTCAATCTTTTCTCGGAGCAACCACCGGGTACGCGTTTTTGTGGGGTATGAAACGTGCCCTGTTTTCCAACGAAGCGGGGCAAGGTTCATCGCCCATTATCCACTCGGCGGCCAAAACCGATGAACCGGTGCGAGAAGGCATTGTTGCCGGCCTGGAACCGTTTATCGACACGATTGTGGTGTGTACGATTACCGCGCTGGTTGTGCTTGCCAGCGGCGCTTGGAATCGCCCTCCGGAAACGATGTTGCCGAACGGTTCCACCCTGGTTGTGCAAAACCCAACCATCGCCCAGATGGGGCAATTGCCGACTTTGACCGGCGAAGGAGGAGACCAAAAACTAGTGGTGACGGACCCGGTTGCAGTGGATACGACTCGTCTCGGTGCCGACAGGGCCGTATTCGTCTTGGTCGATGCGCCCGACAGTCAACATGCCAATCGTAGTGTGCCGACCGCGATCACCGGCTCGGTGTCGGGGTCTGGTGCCAACTCCACAATCGTTTGGGGGCCTGTACCTGCTGGTGCCCAAATCACCGACAAAACACGAGTGGTGTATCAAGGGGCTACACCTAAATGGACTGTGTCGGCCACGACCATTCCGCCCAAAGTGGATACCGAGCAGGCGATCAGCGGTATCTGGGAGGTCAACAACGGGGTGTTCGTAGTGGTCGGTGGTGGTTTTGACGAACGAACGGGTCGCGACCGCCACAAAATTACCGGAACGGTTCAGAAAGTGACCGACGCCGGCGCTACCGTCCAATGGGATTCCATCGAAGCAGCCGTGAGCCCTCAACTGGTGGGAATGGGCGTGTTTGGCAACTACGCCGGCGCTTCGCTGACCAGTCATGCTTTTGACCGGGTGACACCCGGCCTTGGAATGTGGATCGTGGTCCTTGCGTCGTGGTTGTTTGCATTGTCCACCATGATTTCGTGGAGTTATTACGGCGAACAAGGGGTTGTGTACATCACGGGTGGACACGGCGTATTCCTTTACAAAATCATCTACTGCCTCATGATTTTGGTTGCCACCGTGGGTGTCATCAAGACCGACGCACAACTCGACGCCTGGTCGGCATTGGGAACCGGCGTAATGTTGTTTGCCAACATTCCGATTATGTTGGTTTTTGGTTATCAAGCGATGCGCGCGTATCACGAGTACATTCGTAAACTGAAATCCGGTGTTTTTCATCCTCACCGACCGCCCAAACTTTCCGATGTAGTTGAAGGAAAGGATACCGAATAAAGGATCCCGACATGGTGATTGGTTTGTTGCGTTCGTGGCTGGATGAGTTGGTTTGTCCACCGCGGTCTCAGCTTCCCCGAATTTCTGAGGCGATTGTCTGGGGCAAAAACGACGTCGTTCCCTTGGGATCCCACCCCGACAGCGGATTTGGTTTGGTGTCTGTCCATGCGCCACCTGCTTATTTGTTGTTTCGTAACGGCGTTAACTTACTGCTCATGGAGGGTACCCGCTGGCAGATGGGGTACCAACACGGACGTCTGTTGTGGCACATGCGCGATGTCGACGGCGTTCCTTTGGCGACACGGTTTGCCCCTGGGCGGCGTCCGGACTTTTCCGAAACCCCCGCTGTTGCCTCCGCCAGGTGGCCGAATTCCGCTGAACCCTGGCCCGAGGGAGACGAACTTCCGCCGATTCGTTTTACACGATACGTGGAACGGATTTTGTCTGAGGACATCGCTCGCGACCAACTGTGGCTAAAAAAGGGCGCGAAACGTGTCGTTCAACAAATGTACCGTTTGATCTGGCGCACCTTGGCTAAAAATGCACCCATGGACCTGTTGGAGGCATATTACGGCGTCGCCGATGGCGCCGGCGTGGGACGGGACATTGCCGAACACAGCGTTGCCGGCCCAGATGCGCTCATCATTTTGTGCAAAACGCTTTACGGGGCTCACACCTTTGAAAGCCTCGCCGATGTGTTGGGGCATCCCCTCGGATGCACCAGTTTTGTCGCGTGGGGCAAAGCAACGGCGGACGGGGGCCTGATTCATGCCCGAAACCTCGATTTTTTTCCCCTTGTGGGTGTGTTCGATAGATACCCTCTTGTTCAGGTGTTTCGTCATACCGGAGAACCAGGACAACAGACTACCGACAGATGGCGGGTCAGCGTTACCGCAGCCGGTGTCCACGACATCGGCGTGACCGCGATCAACGAAGATGGGTTGGTCAGCGGCCTACATCAGAATTTTTCCACCGAAGTAGGCGCCGGAGCCCGTTTCAACAACGTAACTGCTTTTGAATTGTCGACGCGGATCATCGAATCGGCAACCAGTTTGGAGGATATACGCCGAATTTTGTTGGGTGATAGTACAAACGGGCCGGCTCGAAGACCCAGCGGTGCCTGGACCTACGTCGTTTCCGACGCCAAAGAGGCCGCCGGAAACAAAGCGGTGGTTGCCGAGGTAACCCATGGGCAGGTGGCTATCGCCGAACCGTGTTCATCCACACCGGCAGAAAAGCCGACAACCCCACGTTGGTCTTTGGTACGACCCACCGTCGATGGATTCCTCCGTTTTCACAATGCGAACGAAGTTCCGATTATGGCGCAGTCGAATCTGCATATGGACACCCAGCGGTTGGTTCCCAGAGATGATCGGGTGTTGATCAACAGGACCATGGCTGTGGACGTAGCCTGCCGATATGTGCGGGCCGTCCAAGTAGCGGCAACCGACAGCCCGCTGACCGAACAACGGGCTATGCGCGGGTTGGGGGACCACCACGACCCGTCAACCGGAAACACAAGAATGTTAAACCGGGTCATCGGCAACGCAACAACGGTGGCATCGGCCGTGTTCGTGCCGAAGTGGGACACCGCGGGAAAACCCCAACATCGGGTGTGGGTAGCCCCCAATCCGGCACCGTCGGCCAACGGCAAATTTGTCGAGATTCCTGTATCCGTACTGTTGGAACGGGGCAAAAACCTCGACCAAATCGTACACCAACTGCCCAACACCTTTGTGGAAATCGACCCGTGGGAGGGTGAGGAAACCGAATGGGACAAAACACGGATCCGGATCCTGAAAGAATGGTATGGCGAAGGTTACCGAAGGTTGTTGTTTGGGGCCGCCCAAGCTGGAGTGACGGATTCCATAGTGGGGCCACGACCAAATACACCCCTCGAACCACGATTTTTGACGGAGCGTGAACGAATTCGCCGGGCATTGCCGTACTTTGAAGAAGCGATGCGCCGCGATCACCTGGAGCACACCTATCCGCTGACGGTAGCCTGTTTGGCGATCAGGGCATACGGATTGGGGGAGCCGGTCGACAACTTGGCCAGAGCCGAGGCGGCGTTACGAGCCGCGTGGTCTCGCAGCGGAGCCCATACCACGCCGTACGGGCGCCTTACGACCCAAACGAATGCTGATGGAGCAAGTCCCCACGAGGTGAGAGTGTTGTGGTTGGTCCAAGGGTGGTTGTCAGACCTTCGTGGGCATTATCACGCAGCCAGACAAGCGTACCGGCACGCGTGGACCTATGGTGACGACACAAACCCCACTCCGAGAGGTTCAAAAAAGATCGCGGCGCAGTCCACAAACGACGGCGACGGCACAACTTACCTTGGAAAACTCCTGCGTAATATTCCCGATATCACTGGTTTTTTTCGCGTCCAATTCGACTCCACCTCCGATCCCGCCGCGAGCACCCAACTTTTTTCGCAACCGTCAGGACAACATCCGTTTTTGTCCAGAAACGATCAAAAACTGCGTTCCGCCGCCCGCCGGTACTTTGTTATTCCGTTCCGCAGAGTTGACGCCGCCGAATTGGCGTACGACCCGTATCTAGGTGATCTCATGGAGTACCTCGCCGGTCAGTCGTTTTATTGGGGCAACGACCGTGTCTCGAGTTGAAGATCCGAATCAGCACCGGTACCCAGGCCGGTGGCCTGGGTTGGTATGCGTTGCCCCGTTGGGGCAGAATTCATGGGGTGATGACAAGGCCGGAACGCGGTGACGCGCACCCGCCTCGCGCTGCGGCCGGAGTTGGAGGTGACGACAAGGCCGGAACGCGGTGACGCGCACCCGCCTCGCGCTGCGGCCGGGGTTCGGCACTACGTCCTGTTCCCGCGCCCCGAAGGGGCGCCGCATACCAGCCCAGGGCAACGCCCTGGGACGGCGGGCAACGCCCTGGGTCATTCGGGTACCCAATTCTGCGTTCTGAAGGAACGCCGCATATCCAGCCGCGGCGGCGATCGCCAAAGGATGCGGCGTTCCTT
>JABWCM010000339.1 GCA_013360285.1 Myxococcales bacterium | reverse complement strand
TGAGGCAATATCGGGCATATGCCGCAAGGAGGGGCATGGCCAAGGCAGCCTAAATTAGCCGAACAGGGTTCACTTATCTATTTTCGCTGACCCTCTCAGCCTCACTGTCTCCCACAACACAAGGAACAGCCCACCCATGGGTAGCGCTTCAGCAAAGGGCAACTGGCGCCAAGAGGCGGGGGCGCACGCTGGATGCGTTGTGGTGCCGGGAGGAAACGTTGGTGTATCTTGGGGGAACCGAGATGGGTATGTCCCGACGCCGTTGCGTAGAAGTGGGTGTGGAAACTTTTAAGCTGACGCCCATGGGCAAATTGGGCATGCCCATGGGCACAACGGCGTGCGGAACGCCGCCGGGCTTTGAACAGCCACAAAATTGGGGATAAGGGCGAGTGGCACAAAAAGTGCTGATGTTAGCCACTGATCGGGTTTGCCGATGCGTTGTCGGTGAACCACCAACGACCACTGGTTCGGGAGCCACTATGGCCGCGGAATCTGCGGAACACGTGCCAGCCGGAGCCGGTTTGACACCGCTGTACGTTGTCCGTACAACCCTAGTTGAGCAGTGCAACGTGCTGCTTTGTGCCACACAAGGAACAAACCATGAATTGTATCTTAGGAAAGGAAAGGAAAGGAAAGGAAAGGAAAGGAAAGGAAAGGAAAGGAACCCTCTGTTCTTGTTATTTCTGCTCATGATTTTGGTTTCACCGTTGCTCTATGCCACACCATCGGTGGCCGATACGCCGCCTGAGTGGCAAAAACCGCTGTGCGCGCAGATGGCTCATGCCATCATCGCATCCGTTACCTCTACAGAAACAATTTCCAAAGAAGGTTATCCCTACCAACGAGCCGTTCTCGAAGTCATTTGGACCAGCAACCCATCCGCATATACATACGGCACGATTGAAATCGAGCAGTTTGGTGGGTGTCTGGGCTCAAACTGCAATGCCAACAATGCCGTTTTTCATGTGAAGGCCGGGGAAATCTGGTTGTTGTTCGTTGCAGGTACTCCTGTGGCCAGCACTCCGCTGGCTTTAGGCAAACTCGGTATGTTTCGCATCGAGACCTCGGCTGAACAGCCTACTTCCGTTACTTCAGGAACCAAGGTGTTCACCACATCCAGGCGAGCGCTGCTGCTGACGGAAAATGGTGTTGTTTTGGTCACACCGGACGCTCTTCCGGAACAAGGAAGTTCTGCGTTGGCAATCGCCGAATCGATTGTTGCTGCCTGCGAAGAAGAGGAGAATTAACATGAACCAGACTCAAACATATCGAGGTCAAGTGGCGTATCGTTCACCGGCCCTTTTTGCGTCGTTGCTGACATTTGTTATGGTGTTCCAAAACGTAGCGTTGGCCCAGGACAATGCTTGCACCACATATATGCAATGGAATCACTGTCCACTGGTCGAATTGTATCCGGAGGGGCCGCTTGTCAGCGTTGATTTTATTGTCGGCAGTTCCCCGGATGACTGGCCCATTGTGGCCGTTGCCGACGAATATAGCGACGAATGTGAGGATGCCGAGACTGTTGGAGCCATGTGGGACGTACCCGGCCTGGACATGGGAGCAACGGTCACCTGCGACGACGAAGAATCGGTCAGCCTGAACGACGATCAACCCACGATTTCGTGGTATGACCTGTCTGAAGAGACACCGTGTGGCGGATGTCCGTCGGGGGTCCCGGCTTGCACTTGTATGTCGTATTTCTGCCCCAGCGAATACACCCCAGCTATCATTACCGACGCCGACATCTTTCTGGAGGATACGGGGCTGACCGCGGGTGCACCTCCCCCGGAATACAGTGGCACGTGGGATATCAACAATACTCAACGATCACTTATCAACCACGAAATCGGTGCTTCGTTTAACCTTGCTGATGCCGACGAGCCGTTGCCGCATCAGATTCGCACCATGACCAAAGGATCGAGTGGCCATTGGAGCGCCGGAAACGGCGAGCACCGCGTACATCCGATGCAGCCGGATATCTTTTGTCTAAGGGAAATCTATGGTGCGGACTCTTCCACCGATGACGAAATCGATTTAACGATTGCGAATACGACTCTGGATACCGGTGTTTTTCCTTACGAAACGACATGGTCCAACGGCGTGGTGAACGACTCGGACGACACCCAGTTTGTATGCCCTGGGGACGATGTTCGTTATGAATACGCTACATACAATCGCACCATTCCCGATATTTTCGTGTTCCCGATCAATTCTCCTTACGATATCGATATTTACGTGTCGACCGATACCACGCTTAACACCGGTTCGGATGTGCTTGTCCAAACCGATACGATTTACAGCGTTCAGGGGTTGACCAATGCGGTGGTCGATACATTCGAATTTCCATCCGGCGGTGCGTTGAATACTTATTTCTACGTTTTTGCAGTCGTCGATCCAGAGGACGACTGGGACGAGTTGCTTGAAAGCAACAACGAGTTGCTGCTTGTAGGACGGGTCAAAACAAAAACATCCTGCCCATAGCTTCGAACTGGCTGCGGAGCCTATGCTTCGCAGCCTTTCTCCGATCATCGGTTTGCACAAGCGAGGTGCGTTATGTCGGCGGATTGTTCGCGTAAGTTGTTAGGTGTTTTCTTCAATAACCGAAGTTTACGGATCTTGATCGCGGGGGCTGTATTCATTGGACATGGAGGTGGCTGGGGATGCAGCAGCGAAGAAGCGTCTTCGTTTGAGGGGCAAGGTGGGTCTGGTGAACAACAAGCGGATTCCCATGGACTGGCGGCGCCCGATGTGGAAGCAACCGGTGGTGATTTCCACCCGTTTGGTTGGAAACCGTTTGACGCAGTGCCGCTCGGCGATAGTGGTGTGACTGGCGACATACAGGGTTTGTTGGATGTCAAGGTGACACAGTCCGACGATGTTGCAGATGATGATGGTTTTGGGGATGGCGAAATGAGTGACGGTACGGCCAAAGGAGACGGCGGAGGCTCTATGGCGGACCTCGTCATATCTGACGCCATGGTTCATCTTTCGGATGCTGATGACGCGGACGTGGGTACGCCGAGTGGTGTGTGTGGCAATTTGATCGTCGAGCCGGGTGAAAATTGTGAACCCGGATTGCTCGCGGGAACAAATGTCGATTGCTGTGATGCGAATTGTCGGTTTGCATCTCTCGGTGTTCTCTGTGGCCCGGCCATCAGCGAGCCGCTGTGCAACCCTGATTTTTGTGACGGTCAGGGAATGTGTATCGACAAGCCGTCCTTGGCTGATGGAACTTTGTGTACCACACCAACCGGCGGCGACACCTGCTGCAATGGGCAGTGCACACAGGGTTCTCCGTTTGCAGGCGAATGTGATTCATGCGTGTTACCCCCCATTCCCAAGTTGAATGTGTTCATCACGGAGTCGCAGTCGGTCAATCCGACAGTCAACATGGACGAAAGGTGGTTTCAGTTGTTGGAAGAGGTCGGCCATAGCACCACATTCGGCACAGTTTTGGACCTCGACGATGTAAGCACTCTGTCCAATGTCGACGTCTTAATCATTTCCTCCGCATATACAACGCTTTCAGCCATCGCATATGTCAATGTCGTGGGCTACTTAAAAGAAGGCGGTGCCGTGTACGTTCAATCCGAATTCAAGTGCAACCTTCCCGGCAACCTTCTGTTTCGGGATCTGGTGATCGAATTCGGTGGTTTTTTTAAGTGGGAGTATTCGATATCGGGCGATCTGGTTGGAACCAAAGCGCTTGGTTGTTATGGGAAATATCCAGAATATGCGCCAGAGCTTTCCTATTTTTGGCACGGGTGTTCCGTGGTCGACTGGAGCGCGGACACGGAACCCATTGTTTGGCATGCGCCTTGGCATAATCTTGGGTTTGCATACTGCGCCAAATCCGGATCACAACCCGGTCTCCTGGTCACCACCACCGACCAGGATTGGATCAATAAGGCCACCAGGGATACTCCTTATGCCCACCCACTGATGCGCAACATCATCGCTAGGCTCGCCTTCCCGGAGTTATGTAAGTAGTTGATATCCAGAATCGGGTGGTTGGATCCATGGCACGTCAAAACAAATACCTCCCGCCCCTGGTGTCGAACAGGTTGCAAAGTTCACAGTACACAGACGGCCTTCGTCTGGTTGGGGTTTTGCATCGCCGAGGTGCGTTGTGTCGGCGGATCGTTTATGCAAAGCGTGGGTATTGTTAGACAGATACAAAGATTCATCGGTTTTCGGTCGCTTCGGTGGTTTGGGATGCACCAGTGAACCGGCCAACTCAACCCGTCGATTCCATGGAGGTTACGATGCGCACAACGATCCTATTCTTTGCCCTTGCTCTCTCGCTTTCATTTGTGTTGGCATCGCATCCAACCGTCGGACAGGCCGCTTGTCCGGACGTGCCGGGTGACCTCGACGGCTCTCAGTCCGTTACCGTGGCCGACATCCAATGTGCCGTCCTGATTTCATTGTGGGCACTCGCCGATATGCCTGATCCTGCTCCCGAATGCCTGGCCGTTCCTTTGGCGGAGGTCGACATCAATTGTTCGCAAACCAGCGATATCGCTGACGTACTGCTCATGATTCAAACCGTTCTTGGCGCAAAAATAACGCCCAAGCTCGACAAGGACAACAACGGCTGTATTGACGTGTGTCAGAAAGGCGACGGAAAATGCGCACTGTTTGAATGCGTCGATTACCCCACCGATTGTTGCAAACCTGGGGTTGTTTGCACCAGCAGTCCCTGCGCGCTTGGACCGGCTTGCGATTTTACCGTGGCGTGCGCGGGGCAAAAATGCCCGGCCGAGCAGGGGCTCTGCGATGATGGTGACTTGTGCACCATCGGGGGCCTGTGCACCAACGGCACATGTTCCTCTGGCGTGCCCAAAGTCTGTAATGACAGCGATAATTGTACCGCTGATGCGTGCGACCCGGTCGTAGGGTGTGTTCATACGCCGCTGCCGGGTTGCGATTGTGCACCTCCCCCCTCTCCTGTGAATCCGCCGCCGCCTGGGGACTTGTTTTGTTCCATCAGCGGCGATAAGGGTCAGGAAGTCATATGTCCACTGCAAGTTGCAGCCGGTGATCCATCCGATCCGTTTACGACCGCCTTTCAGTTCTCCCTGATCTACGATCCAGTCGTGGTGCGTTTTGTGGACTTTTTGGACGTGCTGTGTTTTGGTCCGAACAAAACGCCGCCGTGTGTTCCGGTGGCTGTAGCCGGTCCCGGTTCTTTTGCGTTGTCGACGGGGCATTGGGTGATACTGAGTCCGGGATCACCCGCTGAATGGAGCGGTTATGGTGGCGCGCTCTTTCTTAATTTAGTGGATCAATATGCTCATCTAACCGATGCGTGGTCTGATGGCTGCGCCTCGGTGCAAGGAAACCCACACGTGGTCGACGTGGTGTTTGAGTTGTTGCAAGGGGTTCCGACCAGTCAGAAAACAACCGTTTGGGTGGACACATCTCTTGCAACAAATTTTGCTGACGGGAAATCGACACCGCTTGATGTGGTTTTCTGGCCCGAGGAAAACACGTTTGTCACCTGGCCGTAGCCCCAAGAGTCGGTTCAGGAAATTCGTATCCGTTCAACGAACCGCGTTGTTGACAAGACAAAGTGGACCCAAAAGTCAAGACAAGATCCAGCCGAGTTTAAGCGGGTCAACCGTTTCCCGCCGCAACCGCGGGTGACTCCGTTATGTCGGTGGACGGAGATTTTTTCTTATCGCGAAACAGATCCACAATGGTCGCTCCACCGCCGCTCGCTGTTCGGTAGACGTCGTCAGGCGTTCGGTAGATCAGCGATTGCTGTTTCCTTTCGCTGTTATAAAACACAAAGAGCTTGTGAAAAATATGGGCGCGCCCTGGGGCCGCGAAGTTTGCGCCGAATTGGTTTTGAAAAACCCGAGTCATATCGGGAATATGGCGCAGGGATTTTTACGGGTGAGACGGCCAAAGCCTGAAAATCATCATTTAATGCCAGCCACCTCGCCCGGATTTTTCACCGGGATTTGCAGCGACACCTTCAAAATGCCCGCACATTGGGATCATCGTGATCCTTCTGCGATGCCGTGCGGACCACGAGTCCGCCTTGGCGCGGCTTCGGTCTACGCACCCGGAATTCGTCGGTGTTTTGGCGGGTTCGCCATGAATCTTTGTAAGAGGGTGTTTGGGAAAAAAATAACGGCGAGCGAGACAGTGGCCGTAGCGAGGCGGGCCTGCCGACCGAGGCCCACCGGAGGCGTACCCAATGGTAC
>JABWCM010000057.1 GCA_013360285.1 Myxococcales bacterium | reverse complement strand
TCGTCGCGAAGCTCCTCAACCACCGGCTAATCGCTGGGAACCCTCCGGGTTCCAGGCCGGAACTCTTCGTCCAGGACACTTAGCGGGTCGTTGAAAAAATATGGGCGCGGGCTGTGGGCGTGGATTTGGCGGCGGATTGGTTTTGGAAAACCCGAGTCATATCGGGAATATTGCGCAGGGTTTTTCGGAACCAAGCCGACCCAAAGCCACCGCCCAGAGTCCGCGCAGCTATTTTTTCACAAGCTCAGAGGATATCGGGACACTAACCCAAGCCCGCTGCGTAGGCCGACCTCATCAACTTGTTGATTTTATTAACTAAACGCGTTCGGTACCCATTTTTTGCGGGCAAAACGGCTACCGAACGCGTTCGGTACCCATTTTTTGCGGGCAAAACGGCTACCGAACGTGTTCGGTACGTGTTTTCTGCGAACAAAACGGCTACCGAACGTGTTCGGTACCGGTTGCCGGCGTTACCAAACGGCTACCGAACGTGTTCGGTACGTGTTTTCTGCGAACAAAACGGCTACCGAACGTGTTCGGTAGCCATTTTTTTCCGACCAAACGGCAGGCGAACCTATTTGGCAACGGTTTTGAGCCAAAAAACCGGCTGGTCGACCCGTCGACCGGGTTCCTTCTTGGTACTTTCTGTCTAACCGTTAGACAATATTGAGTTATTTTCGCAAACTACTGCCGGCCGACACTTCATCGCGCGTTGCAACCCCGGGACAACAACGTGTCGGCGATTCCTTTCCATTTGGTTTTGGCGCATTGATTCACCTTACTTTGGTACACTTGCCTCGCCGACAAACAATTCCCGGTGTCGACTTTGGCGGAAATACCCACGTACCATTCCTTACATGCAGACCGCTCAAGTTCCGTAGCCATTTCTGATATTTCCGTATTTGAAGCGGCAACGGTGACGGATTTGGGCTTGGTTCGGCGTTCAGAGGGTGTTTTGCGGTATGGGGTTGATTCGGTTTTGGCAACAGACTTGCTGGATTCGCCTTGTGGGTTCGGTGTGAGAAGAGGGGCGTCGGGAGGGATCCATGATAACGGCTGGGTATCGTCGGCAACCGCTTCCGATTGGCTCGTGGGTTCTAAAGTGTTGTTGAGAGTCGATTCAGTCTTGGATATCTGTTCTGTGCCCGCAAAAAGGTCCGGCTGGGATAAAAAGACCGAACTCCCCTCGTGTATCGTTTGTTCGGCGGGAGCAACGTCTAGCCCGGGTTTCTGTTGGTCAGAACCGCTTGTTCCACTTGTCCCACTTCCGAAAGTCCAAATCCATAAGATGGTACCGAAAAGGACCACGATGATTCCCGCTGCTGCGGAAATCAATCGAGTTCGGTTTGGCAATATCACTTCGTCGACGGTTTCGTGTGATGGGTTCAGTTCGGCATCCGTCGGATCGGGCTTGGAGGCACGCGGAATTTGTTGCTTTCTGATTTTGACCAACTCGCCGGCAAGAGGTGCCGGCATGGTTGGAGTCCGTGATTGGGTACTCGGGTGTGTTTCCGCCATTTTTGTCTGGTCGTATGGAAGGATTGGTGCGACGTGAATGGATTCGGAGCTGCCGATAACCCCGATAGGGGTTTGGATCGTAGTCAAGGGCTCCGCATGGTCGGATTGTTGTAGATGGCGGCCGGCATCGGGAAACAATGCCGGAGGACGAGGTCCGGCTAACCGTTTGGTTTGAATCGTCGGAAAATCCCACGGTGTTTGGGACAACCATTGTTTGTTGACCAACGCATCGAGAATCGGCGTCATCCCATCCGGGCGGTCGCTGGGGCGTTTTTCGAGCATCGCCATCACCAACTCGCCAAGGTATCGAGGACAGTCTGGGCGATGTTTCATGATGTCGGTAGGTTGTGCGTTGACATGTTCATCCAGCAACCCATACGCATCTCGGCTTAAAAACGGAGGGTGACCGCACAACAATTCGTACACCACACATCCCAACGAATAGATGTCCGACTGCCCGTTGAGCGGCAACGCACGCGCCGATTCCGGTGACGCATATGCCGGAGTTCCGACGAACATATTCGGCAACGACAACCGGGTCGGATCTTCGCCTAAGGTTTTGGCCAATCCAAAATCCAGCACTTTGGTGAAGATCGGTTGGCTTCCCCCACGGGTTAAAAACAAGTTTTCCGGCTTCAGATCCCGATGCAGAATTCCCCGGGAATGGGCCACGCGGATCGCCAATCCGGTTTGGTAAAACACATCGACAATCAGCGGGATAGTCAAGGGGGTCGCGGTGTTGTTGGCTCTTCGGAGTGCCGACTGAACCGTTTCGCCCACCAGGTATTCCATGACCAGAAACGCCTGGCGGCAACTGGGACCGGTACCGTCGTTAAAATCGAGAACCCGTACCAGATGGGCACATTCGGCTGCCAATTGATACAACGCCTGAAATTCGCGCCACAACCGGTCGCGATGTGCCAGAATCTGGTTGCCGTCGTGCAGCAGTTTGACGGCCACCTCCTGTTGGATTCGCCGGCTGACGGCGCGATAAACCGTACCGGACGCACCTCTGCCCAGTTCTTCTTTCAATTCATACATTCCATCCAACAGCGTTCCGGTACTCATGATAGCTCCTGTGACAATTCAGGTCACTGGGTGGGTGTTGGCGTAGTTTTGCCAAGCAAAACAGGTTGGGTTGTGGAAAAGACATAGATGTCGATACAATAGGCCGTGTTTTTCACCCACGGTCCGGAATCCATCATGGTGCTTGGGGTACACGCAGTCGGCGCGGCCGGGCTGGCGCAGTCTTTGGTAAGTGCCGCCTTCGGCGTAACCACTATCCGTGGCTGCATTTCCCATGATTGACCGGTTTGTGTGGCCCACAATGTTGTGTTGAGCGCCGTTCCGGTTGTGTACTCATAGGTTCCGTATAAACGAAACTTGTTGGTGGGTGCTGTATCGTCTTTGGTGCACGTTTTTAGGTTGATATTGGATGGAATAGCGGCAGCACAAACCCAACTGCTCCCCGCCGATGTGAAGGGATTGATTTGTTTTTCCTTCCACGGAGCGCATTGGCCGCTAACCGGTCCGTTTGTTGGGCACAAATAACCGATGTTGTATTGATCTAAAGGAGTGGTTTGGGCACCCCCTTCGACGGTGAACCAGGATGTTGGTGTGATGGGGGAAAATTCCGCCAACCACTCCTGGGTGCTGTTGCTGCAGGTGGTGGTTGTACACGATGGGTTCACACCGTCGCCCAACAACAACATCGTGGGTTTGGGAGTTTTCGGGACAATTGCTTCGGTGGTTCCCAATACCAACCAAGGTGTACTGGTGTTTTGTATGGGTGTATTGATCTTGAAGATAACTTCGGGGGTTCCCACCATCGCGTTACACCCTGCCGTGCCATAGTAGTCGACCTTGTTTTGCACCATGGAGGCATCAAACTGTTGATGTTGGCCGCAACTCATTGTGGGGGGGGATTGCGGTGGGGTACAGCAGATGGAAATTCCGCTGCAGGTTCCATTTAAACAGAGATCCGTTTCCGTGCAGGGATCGCCGTCGTCGCAACTACTCCAGTTATTGTTGGGTTTGGAGTTGCACACCCCGTTTTCGCAACCGGACGTAGTGCATTCGGTTGATGGGCAAACCATCGGTGTACCTTTGCATTGACCGTCACTGCATTGGTCGTTGGTAGTACAGGGGTCTCCATCGTCGCATAACTCGCCGTTGATCGGGATATCTTGACAGGCACCACTGTCGGTAATGCAGATGGTTTCTATACATGGCTTGGTCGAAACACCGCAGGGCAGGCCGCCGACACACTGACCGGTGTCGTTGCAACTGTCCCCGTGTGTGCATGGATCGAAATCGGTACACGGGTTCCCGGCGGCAATGGGAACAACGTTGCACTGTCCTTGTTCTCCGCAGGACGCGGTGTTGCAATCGGTTTCTTTGCCGCAATTGAGTTCGGGGTCGTCGTACACAATCACGGCTGGGTTGGAATAGATGACTGGGGTAGTGATGGCGTTGTTTCCCGGCATTGTTGATTGGGCAAAGGCTGCACATTGAAACTGCACACAGGGGTTGTCGAGACCGACGAGCAAGTCAAACTTACCGACAGGGCCTTCAACCATATCCGAGGTCGCCTCACCGGACGTGACGAAGGTCGTATAGGTGATCGGGTCGCCATTGACATCCATTGCGATGATTTCTGGAACTTCGCACTGAATGGTCACCAACTTGCTCGGGTTGTCCGTGTCCGGAGAGGGTACCGAAGAGACGACCGTCGGGTTGACGGCAGCAGGTGGAGTGGGGCCAAGGTCGGTCAACAGGTCACATTCATCCACAACAGATGCGCGGGTGAATTGGGGGCCAGAACCGCCGGAAACCAATAAGGAAAAATCGGGATAGGATTGGGCATTGGCGGACCAGGCGGCTTGATGGGTGATGTGCCACAACGCGGCGGTGTTATTGCCCGGTTGGGCAAATTGAGGAACCCAGGCGGTGAATGGGTCTTCGGCAGATGTTTCAAGTTCGGAATGCAGCAGATGGATTTCGTCGATTGCCCAATGAAATGTGTCACTTCCGTACCAGGTGATAGACGTGGGCCAGGTCGACATCAATGTGGTCCACTTCTGTTGTTGCAGTTCGACCGATTCTGATCCACCGTCTCCAATACCCGTTCCGAGCCACATGCGGAACGTCGTTTGCTCCGACACTTCGTTCGGAGCCCATGTCAACGCCACCGGTACCCAGGTTTTTGTGGGAATTGGCTTTGTGGTGGTCATTGACTGCGTCTGCGTGCCCCATTTAAGTGTTCCGTTGGGGTTGAGAGCCAGCGACAAAACCGGCGATGCCAAATCGTTTTGGTTTTCCCACACAACAAGGATATGTCCGTTTTGTGGTGGGTAACTATCGATATACCACCACATCGACAGCGTCCCCGCTGGATTGGGGAGCGTTATCGGCGCGGTCAATTGTTGTGCCGCCGAGGAAAACAGCAGGGATCCGCCCCCTTTTAACTCGATTGGAGCAGACGGCACATTGTTGCTGAGCGCACCATCGGAAAGGTCGGCGATGGTTGCTGAACACGTTGCCTGCGTGTTGCACACCACCGGAACGGGTATCACACTGTTGTCTACCGTGCCGGTCGAAATCGCTGTTTCGCCAACGGTAAAGGTGTGATGGGCTGTAACCGGGTCAAAATCCGGATCGGCGGGATTCTTGAGTTGGGTTTCGCACAATAGTGTGTTGGTCCACGGGTCGTCTTTTACGCTGACTTTTTGCGGTGCATACGGCGGAGCGTTGACAATGACTTTGGGGTTACTACAACGTTTTTCACTGGTCAGGGTTCCGTCCGAAACCTCAACACAGCATCGGACGGATGCGGCCTTTTGAGCGGAATCGAGGTCGCTCAGCGTGTATTCCGATGAGGTCCAAAACCAATCGATTGGTTCGCCGGGCCAGATCATCTCGGAAACTGTTGGATTGAGACCCGGAGGAACCCATTCCAACGTGGTGGTATAAATAGGTGTTTGATCGACGCAGGTGGGAAAGTCGGGGTCGCCGATCAGTTGGGTGTCAAAGGTGCATTGGACCTTGTCCAAAATCGTTGGAGTTGGGTTGGGATCGGTGCTGCCGACGACAACCAGTTGAATGTCACTCGGTTGCATCGTGGCGTGCCAGGTTGGAACGTGGTTGTGGATATGGACGGTCGCGGTGTTAAACGACTGGGCGTTGTCACAACTGCCCGTCGCCGTACTTTTGCACAACAAATCAACGCCGGCCCAACACTGTTTGGTTGGGTCCAAAAACAGCTCCGATGTCGTTCCTTTATTGTCCGAGTCCAAATCGGACCACGCATAGTCAAACTGAGTGGCCATGTCGAGTGTTCCAACACAGGTTAAAGTATCGCCGGTGACCGGTCCGGTATCGGAACCGTCGTGGGTGATTTGGACAACCGGATTGGGTAACGTTTGTGGTTTATAACTGACTTTTTTGCTTGTCAGGGTCTGGACCCCACACGAAACGTCATCTTTGACTTTAAGCGAACATGTAAGGGTGGCGTCGGCGTGGCATCCGGAGATCACGTAATCGGCTGAAGACGCCGTCGAAAACCCACCGCAGGTGGTCGGGAGCAATGTTTCGTCGTCCGACCAGTCCCAGACCGTCAACAATTGCAGTTGGGTGGTGTCGGTCTCGGGGTCGGTGGGTACACAGTTGGCTTCGCAGGTGACCGTGTCGCCGGGTGTCACTTCGGCGGCATCTTGGCCGTCTTTGTCGCCGCCTTTGAGCTTGATCACAACGTCGCAGCCTACGGGAAACGACGGAGGTGCGTTGTTGACAGGTCCCAGAATTTCTTTTCCGCAGCCCCCCTTTTTAGGTGGATTTTCGGAAAGGGGATCGGCAAACACGTCGATGACGTCGGCGATACAATTGACTTGTGTGCCCACACACGGCAGCTCGGAAAATGCCGACAACAGGATTTTCCCGGAACCCGTGCCGTCAACAAGGGTAAACGGTCCAAAGGTTTCCGCCAACTGGTCGCCCTTGCAGGTAAAATAATCGCAATGAACATAGGCCAAAACCATATCGTGGTCGGGGTCGTTTGCACCTTCTATGCTCCAGTTGAGTCCTCCTTCCGATGTCAACGTTTTGTCTTCGGACACTAGGGAAAAACTATCGAGGGTACAGGTGGCGTCTTTGTTGTCCAAAACGATTCCAACCGGATCACATAACCAATCACTTGCGGCCTGTTGCGGCGTATTGGTTTCCACGGCGCGGGCGCAGCAGACAAGACGGTTGCCGGGTGTGGGTTCGACGTTGTTGGACCATTGTAGATCGATGGGTATGGCCAACGGATCGGTCGATTTGGCGGCGGGTTGTGCGGTTGCAAGCAGGGAATCATTGGGATCGGGAAGGGTAGCGTCCAACAGGCGCCATTCGTATTCCGTTTCAAGTGGGTCGTTGTCCAAATCGGCTGGCACCGCGCTGCAGGAAAACTCGGCGGACCGGCTGGGGATCGGATCGGCGGTCCATGTTTTGGTTAGGCTTATCGTCGGCGGCGCATTTTCGATGACCAAACAGGTCGATGGTTTCGGTGAATCCCCCACGGCGCCGTCGGGGTCGACCGGGAATTGCCGGCAGGCGATGCTGTCTCCTTTTTTCACGGGCAGTTGGTTGGGGGAAAACCACTGTGTGTCGGTTGCACCATGTTGGGGGTTACAGTAGCTGGGTTTTTCGGCAGGAGGTTGGTCGTTGATATCGCAGGACATCCAACAAGTTTGGTATTGCGCCGAATCTTTGACATCGGGGTCTATCGGCGCAAGATTGGTTGAACACAACGCCGACGTTCCTCGATGCAGCACCGGAGCCGGCTCAGTCGATTTGATCTCCTTGACCGCCACAATCGTAGTGACCGAGTCTTTTTGGGGCATCGGTGGGGCGTTTTGTAATGTCGTACATGTGGTGTACGCCACGGCTGGTTTTTGTTCCAGGGAATAGACCTCACAACAGATGTCGTCTCCTTTTTGTGCCAGTGGAAATCCCACAACAGGATCATTGAGTTTCAACGACACATAATCGATGAACATGTTGGAAACCGACACCGCATCCGGTGCAGGACGGTGCCAACTCCAGGAATACCGTAGTTTTTCTTGACTTGGTTGACCACATCGTACGGCATCGGATGTGCAGCATACCTCCGACAGTACCGTTTTCGGGGTGGAAGGGTCATCGTTACATTGGGTCGGATTGAGTTTGACCCCCAACTGGGGATTTTGGGGTGCGTCGGGTTCCTGGCCTGGAGGAATAATGTACGTATAGGGGTGGGGAATGACGGTCGACCCGGCTGCGGTGGTGGTTTTGGCGGTGCGGATAGGATCAGGCAGGCTTGGATTATAAGCCTGAACAATACATTCCAGCGATTCACCTGGCAGAAAATCCGTTGCTAAATTACCGGTAGTGGCGCAGGCAAAAATGGGATTCGCGGACCCGTTGGGGTTCTGAAGAGAAAAGGGTGTGTCAGGGTGGAACCCGATTGTGACCCACGCGCATGGTTTATCGCTTTCCATGGTAACTTGTGGGTTGGTGGTTCCTTTTTTACGAAAGACATACCGATATTGGATGTCGGTGTAGGCGTCAGTGATGGTTTTTTTGGACGTGGAAACCATTTCCGTAATCGAATCGGGATCCGTCGCGTCCGGCGATACCGTACATTGCCACATCGCGTGAGCTGGGCAGCCGGGGAAGTCGATATTCATTTTTTTGAGTCCCAAAGTGACAGGGCGTTTGGCGGGCAACACCGGTTGCTGATTACAATCCACAGGGATTTTGATGGTGGTTTCCGTGGATTGTTCCAAAATGGTGTCCGAACCGGGGGCACCCAACGTGATGTGGGACCGCAGCACAATGATGTCGCCGGGGTCGAGGAAGTTTGCGGAAGCGTTGATCGATGTCGACAACAAACCGGTTAAGTAATTATTTTCCGACAACGTGCAGGGAAATGAGTCGGATGGGTTGCCGGAACATTCCCCGTAAAATAAGTGCCGAAAAGACGGAACTTGGCTGAGTTGTTGTTGCTGGTTGTCGTAGATTTCCCAGGTGGAACGGATGGTTGCAATTTCTTTGAGGTCTGCCCAACCGGTGGGGTATTGGATCGTTGCGACATAGTTTGCGGCTTTGGAAGCACAGGTTGTGCCCTG
This sequence comes from Myxococcales bacterium, assembly GCA_013360285.1. Lineage (GTDB taxonomy): Bacteria > Myxococcota_A > UBA9042 > JABWCM01 > JABWCM01 > JABWCM01. Next base: position 18,954 of record JABWCM010000057.1, on the reverse strand, counting down.
ATAGACGGGGTTTACGGCAATCGTGGGTGGGACGATGGGTGGTACAACCCGGAATGTATGTTCGACTTGTTCGCTGCAACTCGTTTTGCACAACAGATCGTCACTTGGAATGAGTCGGACGGCGAGGGTATATACTCCCGGTTCCAGAAGTTCGACAGGGATGCTGTTGTTTTGGGGGCGGACGGGAAATCGATGGCTGCATGGGTCCCATACTGACCCGGCGCCGTGGCGAAAAAGTTGAACGTCAACAACGATCGAATCGATTTCTTCGGTGGTGAGGTTGGAATCGACCCATCCCAGTAACTTAAAGGGAATCACGGTGGGTTTTTGGGGAGTTGTTTCGATCACGGTTGGCATTGATACCGTGGAAAAACTCGCATAGTTGGTTGTCTCGCAGATCATGTACGACGGGCTCATGTCGGCGGTGTGAGAATCGGTGCCAAAATCGTTCTGTCCGATTCGGGGGTCTTCGGCATGAAGCCCCGTGTCGCAGCGGAGATTGGCCAGGACGACAAGAAGTACGCCGACATAGAAAATATAGGTATACAGTGAAATTAGGGGGTGTTTCCTGAACATTCCCATGATGATAACTCCGAAAATTGTGTGTTGTGACAACGTTGGGCGCACCAAGCGAAACCAACGCCAATGTTAAAGGTGGGTGCGAACGTGTTGGAAAGAGCTGCGAGTTTGTCGGGAAATGCTGGGCCAATAATGTTGGGAGTCCCGCCAATCCAGTCAATACCCATGGTGGTTATGACTCGAACGGGCATTACATCTACAGCGGCGACCAGCCGTGTATCCAGGCGTAGATTGGACAATGTGAATCGAGCTGAACCGGTCGTGTCCTCGTAATTGGCCCAGGCGGCGCCAATCCGGATGCCGATTTGGGCAGTGGGCAACCAATTACGTCCGACGATCCCGATTCCACCTCCCAGCTCCCAATTGGTGGCGGATTGGGTGTCGGAACCTCCGGTGGGTCTTGTGACAGTGAGCCAGGGTGTGTGCGACAGGGTCGTGCTAAGGTCCACGAAAACGCCGGATAGGTCAATACCGGCGGAAATCAGTCCCGAAATGGGGGACCACCCAAACATGTCGTTGCCGATGGGGCCTTCTTTGGCGTCGTAATGACGCAGATGGACACGATACATTCCGCGCAGAAAAACCCGGATATCGTTATGGATTAACGATTCCAGAGCGGTGTTCATGCCGACAGCAGCTTCCCAGAACCGGTCAACAAACGAGTCGGTGTCGACACGAACCGTGGAGAAAACGCGGAATATCGACAAGACGGAACGGATATCGCCGGCGATAAAATCCGCAGCGACGTTCAGCGAAAGCAGGCGGGCGGCGATGACATAGTTGCCAAATTCATCCGGTGCGGGTCCCAATTGGAATACAAAACGTTCGGTATCGACTTGGATGGTAGCCCCCACCAGGACATCGGGTGTGGTTTTGATATCGGGAGGTGCAGTGGAACAGGGGACCCGCCGCGAAACCAATTGGGCGGATCCCGCGGGTACCATCAGCACAGGAGGCAACGGATTTGGGGCGGAAACGGTCCATTCACCCACCGGAAGTTCCATGTGGTCCTGGGTAAGGGGGATGGAAGAAGAGTGGGCGTTTGGTGTAAGTACCGGATGCATCTCTGTGCATCGCGGCAAAGAAACGTCGTCGCTGGGAGCCAATACGAGTTGGAAAAACACCGTGCCGGTGTCGGACTGAATCATTTCAGTCGGAAGTGAGGATGGGTAGAGGTTTTTTCTGGCCACCGCCGCCAATGTCAACAATGCTGGTTTTTCGGAAAAACCACCCAACCGAATTTCCCAAAGTTGGTCATCAAGCCAAAGAGCCGCTTCGGCTTTTTTCTGTTGTTGCAGACTGAGGTCGCCATAAGACGACCGATCTTTTAATGCCCCCCACAAATGAGCCAAGTAGTTTTTGACCGTGATTTTATCGCGGACAGGGTTGTTGTTGACGTAGGCATCGGCCATCTTCAATTGCATGGATCCCAGTTTGGAATCAGGGTCGATCGCATAATTTCGTAAAGCCCACGTGGTCACGAGGCGTACGTAGTCTTCATGGATGAGGGTTGCGGCCATCCACAGTGGATTGGACAGCTCGCGGATAGGGCTTGAACGGATTTTGATGTGGTTGAGGACTGCTTCAAGGTCATAAGTGGTTTGTTCGTAGTGTTCCGAACCCAAGTTTTGTTGGCGAGCGGCCAGCAGATGGGACAACGTATCGATCCAACCAAGAAGCAGTGCATCACAATGGGGCCACACGGGTTCGTTATCGGTTTTGGCAAACGACAACAATGTACAACTTTGTTCCAACATCAACACCGCGTTTTGTATGTCGGGCTGGATGGATGCGGAATGATCCGCAAGGGCGCTGATTGCGGAAATGTGTTGGTCGGCAGTCCAAATAGCCCGGCGGGCGGCGGATTCCAGAACCGAAAGATCGATTGGGGGGGAGTCTGTCGAATAGGTCGTTTCGGATAACGGTTTGGCAAAAGGAACAGCAATTGTGAAATAAAAGAAAATCACCGTCGCCGGAAGCCGCGTGAGAATTTTAGCGGTAGCAAAAGAAAAACAATGTTTTGTGCATCGGCGCACAAAAATGACCCAAACCATCATCACAAACCGCCTCGTAAACAGGGGTGGACGAATCTAAACCGGGGGTTCGCGCCTTGCGCCAGGCGCAGTCGTGGAAGGACCTAGCAAACTACGTACCAGAATTATGAATGGGGATTTCTGACTTATAAATCGCTGAAATGACGTGGTTTGTGAGATTTGTCGGCGGAGAAATCGACGTGTCCGACAACACAAACAAAACGTGGCGGGTGGGCGCCCGTTCGAAAAACAGGTTTGCCCATGGGCACAAAAGAAAGAAGACGTTATGAAAGGAGGTTAGAGGGTTGTTGTTGTTGTCGCCGCCGAGAAAAAACCAGGAAAATTATTTTACTTGCGCGGTGGTGGTACCGGAACCTTCAGGAAAGTGTGTTTCGGCCAAGACTCCTTCGATTTTTCCAAGCGAGAATTCAAACGCCATCTTGATGGGGATACGACGAGCGTCTGTACCCACCCAAAACGTGGTTTCTCGTTTAAAGTCTTTGGAGCCGTCTCGGGTGATCGTGGCGTCCACGACATAAGCATCCATAAAACCAAGTCGTGTCCAGACTTCTTCGGTACGGTCCACTTTGCAGCTTATTGTATACAGAAAGTTACCGCTGTGACCTTTAAACTTAAATGACTTTCCGACTTCCAGATCGGTGGTTCGGAGGCGATAAAACCAGCTCAACATATCCTGCGTTTCGGCCGGTGCTTTCTTTTTGAATTTTTTGATTTTTCCGTCGGTGCTTTTTACGCCCGAAACCTCGTTTTTCGCACCGGTAAATGACATACGAATGTTACGTTTGGTATTTTTTTCGCTGATTTTCATTTCGGTATACAGCGGCGCAAAGGTTTTCGGCGACAACAGCGACAACATCGTGTCTTTGACTGGATAAAGATTTTTCCAAAACCCTTCGCTTTGTAGGGTTCCGGCCAACGAAATAACCGATTCTCCCCGAAAGTCACGTTTGTCCACCACCGACAACACACCTGAACCGGCGCGGGCTCCCATTACCAGAATGTCGTAAGTTAATTTTTCTCCAGGAGCAAAAGGCAGAGTGGTTTTGGTCTTTTTTGCCTCCGGCGCCTTAACGGTGGTTTCTTTTGCGACTTCTTCTGCACTGGCCGCCGTGGCCAACGAAACGAGGGTAAGCAGCGTGACAAAGGTGATAAACAAGCTCCGAAAACGCGATGACGACAATGGGTTTCTCATGACGATCCTCAAGGTTTTTGTGGGCTCGCTGGCCGCCGACCGGCGGTAGTGCGTTGTCCCGATATGCCCCTTACAACGCGGCGTTCCCGAATGTATTCACCCCCTCCAAAACTTGTTGTCGAGGGTCAGCGGTTGCAGCCCGCACGCTCGTGAGAAATCCGGCGCTAGGGCACCTGTGGCGGCGTGCCGATACATTTGCCGCCGATACATTTGTCGCCAACCGTGGCCACGTTGCCATCGTTGCACGTTGTGTTGTCGGGTTTGGCGTTACCACTGCACGCACCCAGTTTGCAGGAGTCGGCGGTGGTGCATTCGTTTTTGTCGTCACAGTTTATCGACACGTTGGTGTAGACACATCCTGACGGCGCTACGCAGGAATCGGCGGTACAGATATTGCCGTCATCGCATGGATTGGCGGCGCCGCTGCATTTTCCGGCGTTACATTTGTCGTTTATCGTACACGCGTTGGTGTCGTCACAGGCAATACCGTTGTTGTTTGAAAACACACAACCACTACTCGGCACACAACTGTCGTTGGTGCACGGGTTGTTGTCGTTACAAACCAATGTTGCTCCGCCACATTTTCCGTTTGTACACACATCATTTTCCGTGCACTGGTTGTTGTCATTACACACGTTGCCGGAAAGATTGGAATAAATACATCCCTTGGTGGGATCGCAGGTGTCAGAAGTACAGTCATTACCATCGTTGCAGACTTTGGCGACGCCCGGGATACATTTGCCGCCTTGACAGCTATCTGGGGCCGTGCAGGCGTTTCCGTCATCACACGATGCCATGTTGTTGCTGACAATACATCCCGATTTGGGGTCGCAGGAATCGTTGGTGCATACGTTGCCGTCATTGCAGATGGTCGGGGTGCCGGCTTGGCATGCACCGGCTACACATTTGTCTGCCGTTGTGCAAGGATTACCGTCTTCGCATCCTCCACCAGGTGGCGGGGCATATTGACATCCGCCGATAGGATCGCAGGCTCCGGTTGCCGTTGAGCACGCATTGAGGTTGGTGCATACAACCGGTGCACCTCCGCATTTCCCTGCGGAACATTTGTCATTGGTGGTGCACGAGTTGTCGTCGTCGCAAACACCTCCGTCGAGTTGGTCGATGGGTGGCAAACACCCGAGGATGGTGTCGCACACCACGAGTTGGCAGGCACCAACACCACCCACCTTGGAAGCGCAGTTCACCAATGTGCCGCCGCATTTGCTGTTGCCGCACACATCATTTTCGGTGCACGCGTTTCCGTCATCACAAAGCAGGGTATTGGGTGTAAAAATGCACCCGGACGTGGGTGAACAACTGTCGGTGGTGCAGGGATTGTTGTCATTACAGAATAATATGCTTCCGACGCAGACTTTTTCGTTACATTGGTCGTTTTGGGTACACGGATTGTTATCGTTACAAAACGAAGTATTGGGAACGTGTTGGCAGCCGACGGCTTCGTCGCAATAATCGTTGGTGCAAAGGTTTTGATCGTCACATATCACTGGTTTTCCATAACATAAGCCGGCGCTGCAGCTATCGCAGTCCCCTTTACACCCGGGTTTTCCGTCCGCCGAAGTGCATGGCTTTTTGTCGTCACAGGGACTGCCGTTGTCTTTGGTTTTGAACTGACAACCTTTTTGTGGGTCGCAGTTGTCGGTTGTGCACTGGTTGTCGTCCTGACATACCACGGAAATACCTTGGCACAATCCGTTTTTGCATTCGTCACTCGCAGTGCAGATGTCGTTGTCGTCGCACGGGTTGCCTAATTTTGCAGCAAACTGGCACCCTTCGAATAGGTCGCAACTATCGGTTGTGCATTGGTTTTTGTCGTCACAAATCACCGGTTTGCCGACACATTTTCCGTCTTTGTCACACGTGTCCACCTCGGTACAGGCGTTGCCGTCATCACAAAGTTTGGAACCGGCTTTGTTGATGCACCCGGCTTTGGGGTCGCAATAATCTTCGGTACATGGATTGTTGTCGGTGCATTCGACGAGGCCGCCGGAAATACAATCGGTTTCAAGACAGTAGTCGCCGTCGGTACACGCGTCCGAATCATCACACGGTCCCGGTTGGGAGGTGTATTGGCACACTAAGTTCGAATCACAATCGTCGCTGGTACACATTTTGGCATCGTCGCAGGTCACTTTTGTTTTTGGTGGTACGGGGCTGACCAACAAATCAGGGCTGAATTCCGACTCGACGCATACCTGCGGGTATACCGCGTCGCACCATTTGATTTTGCATGCTAAATTAAGCGAGCTCTGCGCTTTGTTAAAGTCCCATCCTGCGGGTTTGGTCAGAGCAGGTACGATGGTGTCTTGGTCTGCCAGGTGAACAAAATTAAGGCCTCCCACGTGATGGTACCATTGTACGGTTTTGACAGGCAGGGTTGCGTCTTGGTCAAAGACCGCAAAGGTATGAAAACATTCGGCTTCGTGCCACGGATAGATCTGGGTTGCACCGCTGCCTGGTGGTTCGACCAAATTTTTGTCAAAACAAACGTCGGCGCCGGGTTTGGCGTCGGTTTTCCACACGTTGGTCGTCCATTGAGCAATGGGTACCGGTTTGGTTTGTGGGTCGGCGGATAAGATCACCGGAGCCGAGTTGGTGAGGCTTGCGCACGCTGCTCCGGACGTTCCGGTTGCTTGCCCTCCATCGGAGTCGGTTACGGTAAGTTTGCAACACAATTGGGTTGATTCTTTCAGCCAAAGCGGCGTTTCGCCGGGGATAGGAAATTTTTCCGACCCTCCGGTGCTCGTCCAGTGGTCGGTGGGATTAGCCGGGTTGTACCAAACAAACTCCCGATTGAGTTTCGCAAGATCGGCGACATCGGGATCGGCAACCAGACCGCTGCAAGTGAACGTGGTGCCGACCGTTCCGCTGGTCGGTGTGATGAACACGTTGGTGACGGTTGGCGCTGAGTTGTCGACCACCACGCACGGTGGATCGCCGGATTTGTCCAGAACGCCGTCCGGATACGGATAGGGCAGGCCGCCTTCGGGAAAAACGTTGGATTCACTTCCGTAGGGGCGCAAACGACAGCAGATTTTGGTACCTTTTGCCGGGAGAAAGTCGTTTTGTTCCGCCAATCTGGTCGAAACGGCAACGTTGGTCGCTCCTTCATTTGCGGTATAAAAATAGGGTCCTTCCTGTGATCTCTCAGCCCAGTTGGGTTCTTCCACGGTCAGGGGACCGAACGTCAGGTTGGCAAACAAGACGTCGTCATCTGCATCGGTGCACAATGCGCTGCAGATCAACGTGCCGTTAACATCCGGCGGCACCAATTGCGCAACAGGAGTGGAACAAGCGGGCCAAGCATCGCAAACCTTTAAGGGTTCCGAGCACTTCTCATCGTCTTCTATTTCGACGTCGTCCACTTCGCAGATACGTACACATACTTGGACAACGTCGCCTTTGGTGAATTGGGTCGGTTTGAGGCTACAGACTCCAAGTGCGTTGTTGATATTGGCGCCCGAACAGAGGGCATAGGTCCCGCCGGCGACACAACCTTTTTGGTTGGAGGAAGCGGCGGTGCCGTTGACTTTCCAGGTGACAGCATAACTTGCCGAACTACCTAATTTGACACCTGGAATGCTCGCAAAAATCGGCTGCTCACGTGTTAAGCACCCTTTGCCGGTAGGGAGCAACAATGCTGGTGTTCCGCCTTGAACTTCCGTCGTAATGCTGAATTCAACCCGAACGGGTTCCAACAACACGGGCGGTTGTTTACATACCGCGCCCGGGTTGGCCGATGCCTGCGCCTGGGAGGTCAAAACCGCAACAATGGCGTGATCTTCTTTGACCAACTCATCTCCCTTGAGGTTACTTAATAGCACGGTTGCAGTAGATACCACCGTTTCACCGCCTTGCCAGTCGGAACTGGTGCACTGAACGCCGGTTACCGTACACAATGGTTCGATGGTAATGTTTCCGTCCGAATGAACCATCTCATGGCACCACACAATGGTTGCGTCTGGATCTTGTTCTTCGGTGATTCCGACTGTATTGACCGTCACCTTAAGGGTTTGTTTGGTTTTGGTTTGAAGGGACTCCTTCAGCAGTCCGGCAAACTTGGATTCGACAAGCGATGCGTCCAGAAACACCGTTCCCAAAAGGTTGGGTGTAATAGTCTCGTTGGAAACTTCGGATTCCGTGTCAAAACTAGGGACATCGCCCGGTTGGCAACCGAGGAACAGAACCAAAAGCCACACCGATCCCGCGATTGTTTGCCGGTGCCGCGATTGTTCTGTTCGTGGTCGAATGAAATTCTCCGCGGAAACATTTGCCATGGCAGTCCTCTTCCGAACCTGGTTTGGGGCACCAACTGAGAGGATGCACAAGCAACTTGATACGTGTCAACTTTCGTTTTTTAGGGGAGTAACCGGTGGATACAGGATCGTGGGCAAGTAGACAACGTTGTTTGGTGGTTTTTGGCTCTATTCAGCGGAGGCGGCTTGCAGCGAACTCGTTTCGAGATCTTTTTGTTCTTCGGCTTCGAAATTGCGGGGAGTCACGTGATTTGTGATGAATTCCGGTGAAAACCGCACATCGTTAATACGAACACAGATGTAAATATCGTCACGAGTAAAGCCACGTGCCAACAAATCGTTCATGATTTCATGCGCTTTATGGTCATCGATCCGCACAATGGATTCCACATTCTCATCAATAGAAGAAACGTGTTTGTGTATCGCATTGTAGAGGTCTCTTTTGGTGTCATTCCACAAAACCATGGCAAGTTGCGCCAAAAAGAGGTTGTTTCGCCCAAAAATTTCTTTACGCAATATGTCGATCATGCGCTTGCGGTTGAATTTTTCCAACCGATGGCCCTTGAAATTGCGAAAATAGGTTGCGCGTTCACCACGTTGTGTTTCGGCTATGATTCGCAGTGGTTTTATGGCGGCGATGGCGACATCAAACAGCGGTCCGAGGTTTGACCAGGTGTGTATTGGTTCGTTGGGATCATCCGACGCGTTGTCGGACGTGGTTTCTTGTGTACTTGAAGGTTCTTCGATTGCTGCCTGCGCGGATTGATCCGGTGCACCTTGTGAAACGTCGTTGTCGATGGTCGGTTTTTCTTCGGTCATACTCTTTGCTGTCCTTGTCATTGGCTGCCCGGTTTTATCCGTGCGTGGCGGAAGAAGCGTTGTCGCTTCCCAAAGCGGGTCGAATCTAGCTCACGCCACCTTCAAATTGCAACATACGTGGTTCGGCAATAAGTTGATTTTGTGGAGTGGAAATGGATCTTGAAAAATTACGACGGAATAGTCTTATCCACGTCCGGAAAGACGGAACTTTTTTTCACGATGGCCAGCCAATCGAAAATCCGAAGATTGTTACGTTATTCCGGAGAGGGATTCGTATTCGTGACGATGGAGAAAAGGTACTCCACGTGGGACCGCAATGGTGTTATGTTACTTCCGACGATGTGGTGCTCTTTGTAGAATCGGTGTCGGTCGACGAACAACTCGGTACGATCCGTGTGCGGCTTTGGAACGGAGAAGAAGACCTGGTTTCCCCACAGTCACTTCAACTACTGGGGGATGGACAACTGGTCGGGACACTTGAAACACGGCCAATACCGGTTCGATTTTTTCGCTCCGCGTATCACCAAATCGCTGCCTACTGGGAGGAAGATGCAGGAAGTCCAAGTGGTTACATCGTCAAAATCGGCCCCAGAACCTGGCCGCTGTTGGTGTCATCAGGGTAGACTGGTTTTCCAGCTTCCCGGTGGTTCCACTGCTTTGGGTCCACGACGTGTTCAAGGCAACCCTTCCAACAACAAAACGTCCGCCAGGCAACCCTTTAACCGAGCCTCGTCGATCCGTGTCGTGATCAACATCTTACGAATGGCCTTACAACTGGTTGTGTTGTCACCCACTTGTTGACATCTTTTTTCAGCAAGTACGGCACATGCTGACTTTTGCGGCGGAACCAACTCATTCCGTTCCATCTGTTCAATCGTGTTGGCGCAACGGGGCCGCCACGAATCCGGAACGCCGGGTGCCACCCTAGCCCGGGTCTCGACACATTCTTCGCTACCGTGGCCGAATAACCGGCAGGCTTCGTCAACCAATCGAAGACAGGGATGGATTACTTCAGGGGTCGACGGCACCACAACTGGTGTAGTATCTACTGGACCCGGTTCCGGATGAACCGGGGTGGTTTCATTTGAAGGCACGGGCGGTTGCCGTGATATGCGTATTGGTGTGTGTTCGGAAACACGTCGGACGGACGAACGTGGTGATGGGTCACTTGGCTTTGAACACTGACCACAACCGGTTGTTTTCAGTAAGATAAGAACCAAAAATACCACGTGGTGGATCACAGGAAAACGCCTGTTACAAATCAATACTTTGGGGTTGTAGAGAGCAGTGCGACCAACCATGGAGTGAGACTACCACAGGTTTACGGGTTGCCCAACCCGTTGGCATCCGGGTTGACGACTACAAAACGGTGTTGGACGATGAATGGGATGATGAGAACGGTTCTCGGAGAGGGTGTCTAATGAAGAAAGATCCTGTAGTGATTGGCATTTCTGCGAATTGGTTCGCTGCCGAAGATAGAGTGTTGTACAAAAATAAGTCGCTTTATGTAAGCGAGACTTCATTGGTCGACGCGGTAATACGAGCCGGAGCCGTTCCCGTTATCTTACCGTTTGTCGAGACCCCGTCCGGGGTCACGGCCCTGGTGGATCGAGTCGACGGACTGCTGTTGTCCGGCGGGGTGGATATCGATCCGCAAAGCTACGGCGACGCGTTGGTTAATGAACGATGGCGTGGACAACTGGACCGAGATCGGTTTGAGCTGGCGCTTTTTCGGGAGGCATTGGCACAGAAACTACCGATTCTCGGCGTTTGTCGCGGTATGCAGTTTATTAATGTCGCCTATGGAGGCACGTTGTGGCAAGATATTCCATCACTCCGGCCAATGAGTGTGTTGCACCGTAATCAAGAACTTTACGATGGTTTGACCCATGAACTGGAAGTTGTTCCCGACACCTTCCTGGCCGAGATATTTGGTACCGACACGACAATCGTTAACTCGGTGCATCATCAGGGGATTAAGACACTTGGACAGGGGTTAACAGCGATTGCATACGCCCAAGATGGACTCATTGAAGCGGTGATGTCCCATCCGGCCGACAATGTGGTGGGTGTTCAATGGCATCCAGAATGGATGCGGGATTCGCAGCCGAATCAACAGTTGTTTGAGTGGTTTGTTGGCAAAGCGGCCTTTGTCAAGGCAACTCGATGATAAAGAGGACATGGAACGTGATACGTACATTGTTACGTTGGTTTGTTGCAGGTTGCGGGTTGTTGTGGGTGGCGTGCGGCGGCTCCGCCGACCCGTCGACCGCGTTGCAAGAAGCCACGATTGCCGACTTTCTTGCCGGGAGTTCGGTCCGTTGTATGTTGGACGAAGAATGTGATACCGGCGCGTGTTATCAAGGGAGGTGTGCCGGGGTGTTGACCACCGACGCCTTGTGGGCGCAACGGCAGGTCGGGCGGCGTCTCGTTGAAAGAATTCAAGAAAATCCCGAGTTTGGTGACAAATTCATCGCAACCCTGCGGGAAGCGTTGCGAGACGAAACACGGTCCGCTACCCAACGTTCAAGACTGATCGCATTGTTTGCTGTCGTGGACCGGACACCAGATTTACAGTGGTTGAAGGGGTTGGGGCAAACCGACGAGCCGCTCGTTCACCTTCGTGTTCGTGAGGCGTTGGCCAACCGAGGTGATTTGCTCGCAGCGCAGGAATTATCGACCATTGCCCGTGGGAAATCGGAGCCGTTGGCGATGTTTGCCGTTTCTGCGATAGGAACCGTCGCAAATGGTGAAAACGTCGATTTGTTGGCGGCGATTGCGCTTGGTTTGGAATGTACTCACGGCGCGCGCCTTGCTGCAGTGCGCCATTTGAGTCGGTGGTGTATCGAGGAAAGAGCCAACGATGGCGATAAACCCAAATGGTTTTTCTTTGCGGTGGATACGCTGAAAAAGATAATCGCCGACACCGCCGTACCTTATCTTCACTTCGATGCGATGTTGGGCGTTGAACATCTCGGCTAAATAAGCAACCACCAGCGGGTATCTAAAAGATTTTCCAAAAGAAAGTCAGGTTGTTCCATGAGAAGTTCCTCTCGCGTAGACCAACCCGTACAAAGGGCTATCGATGTGGCGCCCGCGGCTTTTGCTGCGCGGATGTCATATGGCGAATCGCCGACGACGATTTTTGTAACCGAAGCAGGTGATCCAAATGGAAACAATGTCTGTGACCGTTCTGCAACCACCGAAAAACCACGATCAAATCCGACTGCCGTAAGGGTCGCACGACAGCGGGCATCCGATCCGAAACCACCAAAGCTGAAAAACCTGTCCAAACCACCTCGCGCCAACTTCAAATAAGCTGCCGGCTGCACGTTTCCCGTCGCCAGTCCAAGCGCAACATGAGTAGTCTGCGAAAGCAAAGTCAACGCCTGTACGACACCCGGAAGAACCACGTATGGGTGGGAGTGCAACGTTTCCTTGAGTCGGGATAGATAGGCGTCCAAAATGGATTGGTGTTCTTCGGACGTCAGTTCACGATCCAAATGCTCATTTGCCGCCACTGCCAGGATATCGGGATCGGTTCGACCGGAAAAGTTTTGAGAATCAAAGGCATCCGGTACGCCACAGACGGCAAAGAACGCATCGGTAATCGCCCGTTTTCCGGCACCGCCGGCACGGATCAACGTCCCGTCGATATCAAACAGCACAATAGCGGGTCGTTTGCTCATGCAACACGTTGAAGATCAAGGATTTGGAGCGTGGATCTTTAAGATAGCAACGGCGGCGGTCACCTTCAGTTCTTCATCTCCATCAAGAAGTGCTAATTTAAGCGCATCCAACGCTTCGATTGCTTTGGTGTCGCCGAGAAGACGTAATGCACCGATTTTTAGAGGTTTTGGGGCGTCCGGATCAGCGATTGTGGCCTGCAAAGTCGCTGCCGCGCCTTTTCCTTGCAGTTTGGTGAGGCGTTTGAGACCGGCGGTTTTCATGTCGGCAAAACGACTGCGCAAAGCCATCCCTTCCAGAAGCTGAATTTCCGCTTCCGTACCAAGGAAAGGGAGAGCACGTAGGGCTTCGTAACGCACCGCATCGTTGTTGTGCTCCAACGCCAACCCAATATAAGGAGCAAAATCTTTACCCATTATCCGAGCCATGTCGACCATGGCACCCGGCGGCAACCATCCCATTGCTAAGTTAAATGCAGCGCGGCCCTGGACCAAGTCGGTCGCCATGATCCCGCGTAATGCCGCATAACGTACGTCGGGGTCGGCATCCTGAAGTGCGACGCGTAACGTGTCCGTCGTGGCGATGTTTTTCATCTGGGCGAGTGCTCGGATTGCAGCAACCCGGATGTCTTTGTTGGAGTCGCTAACAAGAAACTGGACAATATTCAGTACTTGTGGGTCTTGAATCTGAGATAACGCTTCGATCACACCCAGTCGAACCTCATCCGACGTATCCCGCAGGGCTCTTTCCAGGTGTGGTATCGATTCGGGGGACCTCAGATACCCAAGCGAAAAGGCAGCCGCTTGTCTCACTTCCGCGTTTCCGTCAAAAAGCAGTCGGTGAAGGTCTTCCAGCGCACGTGTTCCTTCCATGTGACCCAGATAACGGGCTCCTGCGGCCCGCAACGCAGCGTCCATACCCCGCATGGATGCTTGGACCTGCGCGGCGATCTTTGTGTTACCGGCGTGGGCATAAGCACCGTAAACCTCAACCAGCACGTTGGGAGGCATGCGCATCGCCGGATCGAGCAAGGTCTCCAGTTTGGTGAGATGGGACGCGTCGGCTGCTTTGCGGATTGCGGCAAGCGCTTCCATACGCTGTTTCACATCATCGCCCAACGCTTGCGGCAGCAGAAGGGTTGCCGCTTCGGCATCTCCCCGATTGGCAAGGACTTTGGCGGCCGCGAACACAACCAAGGGATCTTTGTCTTTCAACAGCGGTTTTACAAACGTGAGGTCCGTGCCTTCGGGCGTATTTTGTACGTTTGCAAGAATCATCGATTTTAATTCGGCGTCCGCGACCGTCAGAAGCACCGGATACAGGAAAATCGCCGTGTCCATGCCCAACTGAGGCACCACTCGTTTGACCGTTGTCGCCGCCTCACCGCCTTTGGCCATTGCCTGTTGCACAACCTCCAACAAGAGCGGGCCTCCAAAGTCGATAACCGACCGCATGAGCCGATTTCGGTCGCGAGTTGTATCGGCTGCGAGTGCATCGGCGACAATTGCGGCAGCGTCAGCAGGGGGTAGAAGCATCAACCCGGGAAGAACCTCGTCCAGCAGGTTCAACGTTGGATCGCCCAACAATTGAACAAGCGGCGCTCGATATGCCGGATTGTTGACGCGAATAAGACCGAACGCCGCTCCGAGGCGAACGCGGGATTGAGGGTCTTTGAGTCCGTCGAGAAGATAAGGAATCGTATCTTTGCCTTCGGCGGTAACATAAGCAAGGCCACCGTATGCGGTTCCGCGTGCCGCCAGATCGCCACTGCGTGTGCCTCGCTCAAGAATGTCGTAGATTTGGTTAGCCAATTCCGGATCGAGTGTTACCACGGGCTCGTTTGATTTGGCGGGGCGTTTTGTTTTTTTGGGTGCCGCGGTCAACTGGCCTGCCACAAGGAGCAGAAGCAATGTAAATGCCAAAGTACGTCGGAGCATGGTGAGTCCTCATTGGAATGTCGAATAACCTGAACGGTCCTCTGATACCGCCCTGCGTCATGTACCGAACCGTCTGGCGAGTGTCAAGGTTGTAAACGCAGTGAATGAATCATCCACGTTTTGTTTGACAACTCATCCACAAATCGCAGTTCCCCCGAATAGGAATAACCGTCCGGCACAACCTTGGGGCGATCGGAAAGTTGCAGCGTTAAGTCCGTTCGTTTGGAAGGATACAGCCGAAACGTGGAGTTTCCATCCAGCAAAATTTTTGCCGTCACCGGATCCCGCAGAACATGTCGTTCATCGATTTCAACCGCCCACTGGTCGGACGAATCATAGGTTCTCGCCGCTTGAATTGCCAGTCGGTAAGTTCCTTTATGAGGAGGTTGAAAACGAATGATGGTTTTTGTTTGGCTAAAACCGTCTTTGGCAATCACATCGCCGTTGGGCGCCAAAATCATCACCGACACATCGGTAAAGTCGACAAAGGTAGTTGGCTCGATCTCCAAAGAACACGTGACTTCTTTTGTGTCTTCGGATACCGAAATCATGTGCTCCAAAGTATCGGTGTATCCCTCTAAGGTGTGGTGGCGGGCGTAACCATCTATTGCACCCGCCGCACTGCCTTTGAATACTTGGTGCGATGGGTTGATCACGGTGAAGTGGCTTTCCGGGGCTTCGCCTGGTGCAATGGTCAACGTTGTCGGAGGGTCCAATATAAGGTTATACAGTGTTAAGTTAAGACTTGTGACAACCGGCGCTTTGTTCCGAAAGGTTGCATAAATCACAAATTCGAACACCCCCGGATCCTGACCGTCCAGCACGAAACGGTCCTGCGTTTGACCACCGGCGAGACTGTCGGCCGTGTTGTTGGTCAGCAATACTTCGCGCCCTTGTGGATCGAATACGTCGACACGTGCCCAGCCACCTGGGTTTTTGTCGACGTCAAGTTCAATATCAACAAGGGTTGTAGTGTGCGGCACGGGCACAAAGAAACGTTTCAGCTCCCCTGGCGCCAATCGAACGTTTTCGCGACGAAACGACAACGGTTCTGTGGAGTCCAACGATTCCGGAACGATGATGGTTACCAACAGCTCAAACGACGGTGTGGTCGCACCAGCGGCGGGCTCCGTCGCGTAGCCAAATATCCTGCCAACATACAGTCCCGGTTGTTTTAGTTGGGACGGTGCGTAACTGACTTGAACTTCCGCTTCGGCCTCGCCGCGGAGATACAAACTTGATGTCTGCGGTATGAACCAATCGGAGTCGCTTTTTAACGTATATACGGCAAAAAACTCCTGTTTTTGTTTTGCTGTAGCCTTTTTGGAAAAAAATGGCGTTATGGTAAATGTTTGACCTTCGTTGGGTGATGGCAGGTAATTTCCAACCCGCCAATACGCGGCGGGACCCTTGCCAATGGGCAGCGTTGGATTTTCGGTTTCGATGTTGTACCCCACTACCAAAGGTGTTTCAGAGGGCGTAGCCAACTTCTTTAACAGGTCCCAAGCACCCCGAACAGATACGAGCCCCCCTCCCTGGTCTATGCAGGTGTATCCTGGAAGCGGTTTGGCGCTATATCGGAGTGCGCGGGTGACCATACCGTTGTGTATCATCAACTTGGCGCGTTTGGCGGCTTCGACAAGCAGAGCGATTGTGCCGGCTCCCTGGGGTGCCGCCATGCTGGTGCCGTTCATCATGTCGTGGGTCAAAAAAGGCGGAACGGTAGATGCTGCTACGCCGGGAAGGACTGCGGTAGGTTTGTTGGTGTCCCCCCCGCGGGAGCTGAACGAAAACAGTCGTGTTGTAGGGGCTTTGGCACCATATAACATCTCTGTAAGAGGCGGTGTGAACACGGCACCCGCGGTAAATGCCAGATGAGCCGCGGCGGGTTGTCCAATTGTAGAGATTCCCGGGCCGGAGTTTCCGGCACTGGTGCTAAGATAAACCAGGGACGGTTCTTCACTTAAAAAATCATTCACCGCACGATCTATAGCTGATTGACCTTCGATTTCGCTGCCGATCCCATAGCTTAAGTTAACAACAACAGGTCGATTGTTTTTTTTTGCCCAGTCGACCACAAAATCAAGTGCGCGGCGTTTTGCCCCCGTAGTTGTGGAACCGCCGGACAGTTCGTTGTTGCCGATTTTCAGGCTCATGATTTCGGCGCCGGGTGCAATTCCATGAAACCCATCCTTGCCGTCAATGCGGTATCCTGCGGCAATTCCTGCGCAATGAGAGCCATGACCACCATCGTCAAAATGAAGCTCCAGCGACGGTTCTCGGGGATCGGAATAGATTGCGAATGTCAGCGGAGCAACTCGTTGTTTTGCGTCGAAGCCTGCCAGCGTAAATGATTGTTTTGCGATTTCATAACTTTGGATTGGTTTTTCGTCCGACAAATCATGATCGCCGTCGGTGTCAACAACCAGTATTTTGGGGCCCGTCGGCGATTGAGCACTCGGGTAGACCAAAATGGTGAAACGATCCGTTTTGGAGCCATTGCCGTTAAGATCCTGCACTTCGCTTTTTCTGAACCGTGTTTCGTCTATTTGTGCCAACTGAAATGTTTGGGGCGGATCGTGTGGGGGAATCGACAGGGTTGCAAATCCGCGGACCCATATGTCTTCGTAGCGGAGGGTTGGCACACCGTCCTCATCGGTCAGTTGTGCGTCGTGAAGTGTCAGTGTTCCTTGTCCGGAAAAATCTCGCACCAAAATGACTTTGGGGTGGCCGTTGGGAAGGGTTCGAAGGCCGGCGACTCCCATGTCTACGCCGGTGTCCAAGACCGCAACTACAACGCCTGTACCGTCTATCTCCGGTTGCTCTGTCCGGCGGAAGTCGGAAGCGCCAATTACGTCGGTCGACAACAACGCGTCGTAAATAGATGGGTTGGACCAACCCGGTGTTACCAGCGTGCCGCAGACCGCAACCAGAATCACGGACGTAACGATCAATCGGATTCCGACAGACAACATAGGTTCACTCCGAAAATCAAAATGACTGTGCGGACATACGTAGGTATCTCCATGTGCTGCGGAACGTAGCCAGGATATCGACACGTAATGTCACCCGGTGTAACACGGCTCCGCTTTCTGAAATAACGCCAAAAAATCCCAGCAACGGTGTCTGATTCCCTATCAAATTACCTAAAACAGCATCAGCAAATATTTTACCTGACGGACGGTGCTGTGGTTTCGATGTCGGTTTGTGGGTTGGGCGTTTGGGCAGCAGGAGGCGAGGAAGTTGTTTTTCCACAACAAGTCGGTATCCCCGCAGGTCTTTCCCCGGAAACGACAATCCGATGGACAACTTCTGATGTTGTCGATCCAAGACGATGCTTCCAGCGGTAAGATAACGTGTCGAAAACCCTTCGTTTCGATGCGGAGGTGATGACGTCGTAAGTGGATCGGGTGGATAACCCGCCTGGGGGAACTCCACATGCCCTTGGACACGGAGACCTTTTTGTTTTCGGGGGTTTTCGGCGATACACAACACCACATCAACGGGGGCGGCCTCCCCCGAGTCGCTCACTATTGTACCATATAGATGGAGTGTGGGAGATTGTACTTGCCTCACAGACTTTCCATGGCATGTCCGCAATATAAATCTGCAACGAGGGCTCGCCAAACCAGAGACACGAGCCGGTCCTTGGCGACACCACTAACCTACAAACCGCCCATTGACAAGCCTTGTAGTCGTCGGCGTTGGGCAGACAAAATTAGCTGCCTCATATCGGCTGTGGCTGGACCGGAGGGGTGGGTTGTGGTTGTCTTGGTTTCGAAAAGTGCAGGTGGTTAACTGATGGGACGCTCCAGACTCGATTCCGAAACAAAAAGTGACCAAATTAGTGGACAAGTTCGTCCATGGCTTGGTCCTCACCATAGACGGGCAATTTTAACTCTTTTTTGGGCGGGTTTGGTTGTATGGGTCGTTCTGGCGTGGGTATTCAAAGTGCCGATTGAGCCGGACGAAGGACAGCATCTGATCGGTGGGCGATATATGCTGTTGGACTTATCGTACACGATTCGGATTCTCCGGTTTGTTGGAGGATATCCAGATTGGACGGCAGAGGCTCGCTCTTTCTATACTTTTCCGCCTGTTTGGGACGGTTTTCTTGCGATTTCGATTGGAGCATTTGGGATTGGTGCGTTCGCCCATGGACTTTGGCTCGTTGTTGCAATGACGATGATGATTGTGTCGGCTTACTCCGTTGCTCGGCGTCTGTTTGATTCGGATACCGCGCTGATCGCCGTCACACTTCTCGTATGGTCGCGTGCGGGTTTTCGCGACGGCCAACTTCTGGAAGCAGAACCACAGGTGGCCGCGTTTGGTATGGGAGCGTTTGCGTGTGTGGTGGTCGGGACACAACTGGGTAAGTTACGTTGGTTTGTGTTGGCGGGTGCCTGTCTAGG
>JABWCM010000338.1 GCA_013360285.1 Myxococcales bacterium | reverse complement strand
CTATCAGAAACGATTTCTGCGTGAAGCAAGAGTTGTTGCCGCGTTGCGCCATCCAAATATCGTGAGCGTGCTTGACCTCGGCAATCTGGAAGATGGAACCCTGTTTTTGGCGATGGAATATGTGGACGGAATGCCACTAAACCGGCTGTTGAGCACCGGACCGATGCCGGTCGACCGGGCGCTGCACATTCTGGAGCAGGTGGCCAACGCCCTCAACTGCGCTCATACACATGGCGTTTTACACCGCGACCTGAAACCCGCCAACGTGATGGTTGTACCCATTCCTGGTGACAGCTACCACGCTAAGTTAATCGACTTTGGTATCTTAAAACACTTTTCGGTTGGGAGGAATGCAATCCACGATGGCGTCTCCGAAGTCGTCACGTCGCCCGCCGCAGTTGTGGGCACACCGGATTACATGGCGCCGGAACAAATTCTGCAACACAAGCTGGACGGGCGTGCCGACATTTACGCGTTAGGCGTCATGGCGTACGAAATGTTGGTTGGAAAACGGCCGTTTGCTGCGGACAATTACGGCGACTTGATGCTGCAACAACTTCATGCCAAACCAGCTCCCATTTTGGCACTGCGAGACGGAACAAGTCCAAGCTCGGCATTCGAAACGGCCTTGCTGCGGGCTTTGGCCAAAGATCCTTCCCAGCGCCCAGCGAGCGCCCCCGAATATATCGAATTGTTGCGGTCTGCGTATATAAACAGCCGCCGCGAAAACAAATCGAAAATAGTCGCTGCCCTGCGCACCGCAGCGACCATGGTCATTCCAGCTATCGTCGCCGCGATTGCCATGTATTGGTTCCTTCGGGCACCCGGTGTCGTTTTGGACAACCGCGCCGAACCTGACGGGCATACAACTGACAGTCCGGCTGTTCCGGTTGCCGTGGTGGCTACGCACCAAGACCGTAGCGATACCGTTGACGTTGTTGAACCGCCCGCACCGGCCACGCACCCATTCCATCCGACACCACAAAGTGCCGATCAGAAACCGGATCAAGAGGCGGCAACCGCGGGTCAAGATGGAACGAACCCGGTACCAACATTTGAACGGCGCAAAAACGATCCCCCCGAGGAACGTTCGGAGCGATACATCGAGTTGGCCCAAGTAGAATTCCCCCCCAAAAAAGGGCCGGGCCACGGTAAGAAGTCGTCTTCCGACACTGCAAAACGCCGATCTGTGGCCAAATCCGACGACGAAAAAATGTCGGGGGGTTCGGCCTCTCCGGTTACAGCGGAATCGCCACAAGGGGTAGAAACCAAAGCCAGTGTTTCGATTTCGGTAAAGCCCTTTGGAAACGTTCAGTTTGCCTCTGGCCAAACCCTGGTGTCTCCCGTACGTTCAGCGATGCTTTCCCAGGGAAAACATCGGATTACTGCGATTCACCCCAGTTTGGGAAAATACACCACATCGTTGTCGATTGACCCCGGCAAGACCTACCTCGTGCTGATCGACATGTATGCCAAGTCACACGAAGTACGTCAGCAATAACGCGAAAACCCAGCCGGTTTCAGCCATACCGCCTGTGTTCTTTCCGCCGATACTTCCTATTTCGTTGTCACCAACCACAACGAAGACCCCACGATTGCAGGTTCGGTGGAAATCGATACAATAGAGCTGTTTCTTCGGTTCTAAAATCCGCGTTAAGTGCCGCTCCGGTATCAAATGTGTCGTATTTGGAACATATTTTGTGTTTTGGCTTTCGCTACCATTGGATTTTTTTCTTATGGCACGATTTCCTATGCGGCGGACCCAGTGTCAGGTTCGTTTTTCGGTTATCTCGAAGCTCGATACCACGCGGTTTTCGGCGTGGACGGCAAACTGGCAAAGTTACCGTTGGACTTTGACAACTTAGGTTTTCATCCGGGCGAAACCCACGGGTTGATCCTACGCGCCCGGCCGACCGCTAAGTTACTCATTGGTGAGAACGTCGAGATGTCGGCAACCGCAGAAACGATTTCTTATCATGGCGTTTTTGATCGTAACCAAGACGAAATAGACGACGTTGTTTCCATCGAACGCCTGTATGCCGCCATTTCCCGTGGCCCAGTTGACTTAACTTTGGGCAAACAAACCATGCCCTGGGGGTCGGGACTTCTGCTCAAACCCACAGCGTTGGCCCAATCTGTTCCCGCAACCGACTTGCGCGCGGAGCGCGAGGGCCTCTGGGCTGCCCGCCTGTATGTCGCAACAACAGACGAAGCGGGTTTTACATTCGTGGCGGCGACTCCGGAAGACACGTGTTGTTCTCCTACCGTCTTAGGCCGGTTTACAATCGACTTCGCAAAAACGGGTCTTTCGGCGCAGGTGGCGTGGTTGGATGCAACCGATGACGTTCAGGTCGGCCTTGACTTTAAAACGGAACTGGAGCTTGGGTTTTGGGTTGAAGCCGCCTATTCGGTGCATATGGCTGAACAGGCCGACGTAGGCACGTTGGAAGCGGAAGCAGGCGTTGATTATACCTTCCCGGTGTTGTTGGGGTGGTACGTCGCATTGGAGTACTTGCACCATGGCTCAGGTATCGCCGACAAAGACGACTACATCACCCGCGGATTACAAGGCCAAAAACGCAGCCTCTTTCTGGGAACCAACTACGGTGTATTACTCAGTCGGTTGATGATCGACGCCGACTGGCAGTTTCTGCTGGTTTCCATGCTGAACATAGGTGACCTTTCCGGAATGGCGGCACCTCAGGTGCAGTGGCTTGTTACTGACCAAATCGATCTTTCGGTGGGCGGTAACTTAACGTTTGGCTCAAGCGGAGGCGAATACACATTGGAAGTTCCTACATTACCCTTTGTTCCCCCGGACCTGGTCGGGAAACGGATCGTTCCAGCACAAACGGTGTACGCCTGGCTCCGGTACTACTTTTGAGGACACACACCATGACCCAGACCACTACCGTCGCGGCACTTCAATCTGCGCACCGAATCTACAATCCAGGTGACAACCCAGTGGTCGCGATGGCCAACGTGAATTTGGAGATACGGCGGGGTGACTTTCTGGCACTCGCCGGACCATCCGGTTCGGGAAAATCAACGATCCTGAATTGTCTCGGGTGTTTGGATACACCGACCCAGGGTCGTGTGCTGATTTTGGACAAAGACACATCCTTATTGTCGAAACAACAACTTTCCGACATTCGCAGTCAACACATCGGGTTTATTTTCCAAAGTTTTAATCTTATTCCGGTGTTGAGCGCAGCGGAAAACATTGAATTTGCATTACAAATCCGCGGTGATATCGGACCAGCCGAAACAAAAGAGCGAACGGCGGCAATGCTGAAACGCCTTCGCCTCAACAACCTGGGACACCGCCGTCCGTCCCAACTGTCGGGAGGTCAACAACAGCGGGTGGCGATCGGAAGGGCGTTGATCAAAAATCCAGCGTTGGTGTTGGCCGACGAACCAACGGCCAATCTCGATCGCGCGACCAGTGAAGAAATCATTCAAATCATGCGCGATATGAACGAAGAAATGGGTGTTACCTTTGTATTTGCCACTCACGACCACGATCTCATGCAAAAGGCACGACGGCTAGTCATGGTTCAAGACGGCCGTATTCAGTCGGACACGACCCAAACGGGGACATCGTTATGATAGTCCGCCTGGCTCTTCGAAACGCACTTCGGAATCGACGTCGTTCGTTATTTACGTTGTTATCTTTACTCATTGGCGTTGGCCTTCTTGTGATTTCCCAGAGTTTCGTCGACGGAATCGAGCGCACCCTTGTCGCCAACGAAATCGACAGCGAACATAGCCACGTGCGCATCGTTCCTCAAGGTTACCTTGAAGAAGAGGATTATTATCCCATCGATCGCCCGCTGCCGAATGCCGCTCAGATCGCCACATTTGTAATGGAACGATTTCCCGGCGCTTTTGCGTTGTCGCGAATGGGTTTTCGCGCCGAGGTGGGTGACGGTCAAAAAACCTTACGTGTTCGCGGAATGACCGCCAACATTACCGAATATGCCAAGATGTTTCGTGTGGGCGATTTGGCCGACATCGGAAACGGCCAGCGGTGTTTTGTTGGAAGCGGCATTGCCGGTGCGTTCGGGTGGACAAAAGGCGATACGCTGGAGATCCAGACAAAGACTATCCACGGGACCCTAAATTCTGCCAAAAGTATTCAAATCGTGGAACTCTTACGCTCGAGCCATCCACTGGTAGACGATTTTACTGTTCTTTTGCCCAATGACGTTGGCCAGACCTTGCTTGATTCGCCGGAAGGGCGCGCTACAGAAGTCCTGGTACGACTGCCAAATCCGGACGACGCGGAACAGGTCGCCGCCTTGGTGCAAAACACGTTCCCCGGCGTTGTTGCACAAACCTGGCGGCAAAAGACGCAGTATCTTATCGACATCAATAACTTAAGACGGGGCGCCTTTCAGATCATCGTCATGATTATTTTGCTTATCAGCGCGGCAGGTGTGGCAAATACAACGCTGATGAGTGCATTCGAACGAACCACCGAGATCGGAACAATGTTGGCTCTCGGAATGAGGCGGGGTACCGTTGTGTGGCTGCTTGTTACCGAAACACTGATGATTGCTTTGGTTGGGTCTGCTGTCGGTGCAGGGCTGGGGTCAGTAGTGTCTGGATGGTTCACGACGGTAGGCATCGAGTTTCCCGAGATACCCGTCGAGGCCGGGGCAGCTATTCCGATGCCTCCTTTGTTATACTTCGCTTGGCGCCCGGAGATAACGATATTCGCCGTGGGCCTTGGTGTCACCGTAGCGTTCATCGCCGCTTTGTGGCCGGCGTTACGATCATCGCGGGTTGACCCGATCACGGCGCTGCGTGGGGAGGCATAACCATGCTGTTTCGTTATGCTTTCCGCAATATTACGCGGCATCGTGGACGCTCTGCTCTGACCATTGTTGCCGTGGCGCTGGCCACCGGCCTTGTCACTTTAGCCCACGCGCTGCTGGTCGGTTTTGAAGACAACCTGATCAGTGAATTCACAAGGCAATCGGGCCATGTTCGATTACGCACCCATGAATATTCCAAAAATGAACGATTTGAACCGCTTTTTCACACGATAGAAGGAGTTCAAACACTACGAGAAAAACTGCTGGCGACCGAAGGTGTGCGATTCGTCGCACCGAGGACACGGTTCGGGATCATCGTACAATACACCGATCGCTCAATGGTCGTCCCAGAAGATCAGGTGGAAGATGAATCCCTGCTGACGGACGAACAGATTTTCGGCCGTATGGTGTCGGAATTCGGGCTGGGTATCGCAATCGACCCAGCAACAGAACGTCAAGTCGACAACATTTCCCAAAAAATCACGGCTGGATCCTGGTTTGAAGAACCCGACCCGGAGCAGCGGTCGGTCGTCGGCCAACACAACGAGCCGACCAATCCGGTCGTGATCGGCGCCGAATTGGCGAGAAAGCTCAACGTAAAACCGGGCGACGAGGTTCAGTTGGTTACTTACCGTGGTGCGCTCGTGATCGCAAAAGCGCAGGTACGCGGTATATTCGACTACGGCAACAAAGTGGCAAACCGGGCGTGTTACCTGCCCATTGAAGTTGCCGAGCGGTTACTCGACATGCGAGACCAGGCGACAACTCTCCTGATTTTCGGGGACACTCATCGCGACACCGAAACGTTGACCAGTCGGTTGGCAGCTTTGCCGTGGCTTTCACACCTGGAAATCAAACCATGGAATGAAATCGGGTTGTTTCGGATCATTTCGCAAATTTTCTCGTTCGTGGTCGGATTGCTGCTGGTCATTGTTGTGGCAGTAGCCGGGATTGGTTTGCTAAACACCATGCTCATGTCCGTGCTTGAGCGACAACGCGAAATCGGGGTCTTGTTGGCTTTGGGTTTACGTCAAAGCCGAGTTGTCATCTTGTTTTTGCTCGAAGCAATCGTCTTTGCAATCATTGGTGGAATCTCGGGCGGACTTATCGGCATCGGTACAAGCCTGTATTTCGTCCAACACGGCCTCGAATTGGGCGCCGACGCGGGAAGAAACCTACCCATTGCGTTGAACACAACCATTCATGCCGTATTAACACCTCAAGCTATCATGTTGGGGTTTGGTATCGGTTTTTTGGTGGCAATCATCGGCGCGGTGGGCCCCGCTTTCCGCGCCTCAGGGGTGGACCCCGTTTCAGCCATGCGAAAAACATAGAGGTTGTGAAAAAATATGGGGACGGACTTGGACGCGGGGATTTTGTTCCCCCTGCCCGGAAGAAAACCGAGTAATATCGGGAATATTGCGCAG
>JABWCM010000056.1 GCA_013360285.1 Myxococcales bacterium | reverse complement strand
AAATTCCGAGCGGCACCACCCTGTTTGAAGGGTCGGCCAACTGTACGATTTTCGGCACATGCCCTTATTATGGATATGGGCTAAAGGTCCTACCCTTTGCCAATATGGATTCTTCGCGTATGCAACTTCGAGTAGCGACAACGGGATTGCCCACCATTATCGCTAACTTAGGCTCGATCTGGAAAGGAACGTATGACGGCGAAGGCTTGGTCGACTTTCTGGTGGAACGAATTCACATCGAGTTCGACCGGGAAATGCCGTATCAGGAGTCGGGAGACGCCATGGGGTATCGCAAAAGTGTCGAAGTTGGCATCTCGCCATCTAAAGTGAGTCTCGTGCGCTTTATTTAAGTCCGTTGGTCACTCTCGGGCGGACATCGAAACGTTGGTGAGCAATCCGCCGATAAAGATCCAGCAACGGTCCGGTCGCGTCCGGCTGTGGACGCGGCACGTGTTGTTGACGATTTTCCGCCACACACACCAACTTTGCGGTGAAATCGTCAACATCTCGATGGCGAAACAACGTAGTGCCCTCGGGTCGTGACACCACATCGCTTGCAACCACTGGTATTCCCACGTGAAGCGCTTCGCGAACGGTAACCGCGTCCCCATCCGTGGCGGTCGGGCGCAAAAGAATCTGACTGCGATTCAAAGTGGGTCCAAACGGAACAGAATCAAGCAAAAACAACACGTTGTCTTCAATCCCCAACTTTCGACAACGTTCTTTCAACTGACCCAACCGGAGCCAATCGTCGTGTTGCAGCGTTGCGATATGCACGATCAAACCGGCATTAGCGAACCGTCGGCAAAGCCCGGCGATGGCTTCAACCGCCAAATCGATTCCATACAACGGCACGGAACCATCATCCGCCAACGTGAACGCCGCGGCACACACCACCGGGTAGTGCCTCCGACAAAACATCTCAACATTGGGAAGGGCGGGTTGGTTTCGTTCACTTTCTACCGGAGGAATAAACGGAGAAATGACGTGAATCCGACTGTACCCAACACCGACATCCAGAAGATCCTGCGCAACCTGGCCGTTGACCGCTACCACCGCGGCCAAGGTTTGGAGCGCGTTTCGAACGATCGATTTGCCGAACGTCGGTAAGTTATCAAATTGACTTCGAACCACATCACCGTGTGCAGTCCACAACATGTGATGGTGGATTCTGCCGGTAAACGACAACAACACCAAATCGCGCATCCCATGGGTATGGACGTGAACGACGTCAGCGCCACGAATTGCTCGTGCAAGAGAGGCGTGATACGCAAAGTGGAGACTACGCTGCTGTGGACCGTGGCGACGTACGTCCTGACCCAACGCGGTAAGCCTCTCTGCCAAACGTAATAGATGAACCGAAACCCCACCAAGCGGTGGTGGGACGGGACCGATCAAGTCAATGCGCATGGGTTTGTCGCACTATCCAAAAAATCCGCCTCCCCCGACGGGTGTTGCTATGACTGATTCAAAAGACTATTTCAACCGTCACGCAGATGTTTTTTCGGCACAGTATTCCACAGGTCGTCCCGATTTTGTTGAACGTGTGGCGGTTTGGCGCCAAGCGATTGACCGTTATTTAAAACCGGAAATGCCCGTCATTGATCTGGGGTGTGGCGACGGCACACTGTCGCGCATCGTGGCGCAGAGCGGCAATGAATGTGTTGGTATTGATCAATCGCCAAAGATGATCGAACTCGCGCGTGCGCTGGCTCAAAAACAGGGACTGTCTCCTTTGCTTCATTATGAAATCGCAACACTGCCTTATCTAAACAATCGAGATATTGGGCGGTTTGGATTGCTGTTGTGTTCCAGCGTATTGGAGTACGTCAGTGCGCTGGAACCCGTCGTGCAATCTTTTTCAAAGCTGGCCCGACCCGACGCGATCCTTTTGGTGTCTTTTCCGAATCGTTCGGCGTTGTACCGTCGTTATGAACGGCTTAAACGAATCCTGCCGATGCGCCGCAACGACTACTTAAAGTACCAGCAGCACACACTAAATGAACACGAGGCCAAGGTTTTGTTACAAAAGTGCGGCTTTATTACGGAAGAAGTACATTATTACGGTCGCCCACCTATGCCGTTTTTGTTCGAGCACGGTTCGGATCGGGATACCAAAACACTGTTTTTGGTGGTTGCAAGACGAGACGACCGTAATCAATAACCTCGAAACATCAACACGGAGTGACCGACCGCGACTTCGTGAATGGACGCGGTCATAATCGCCACGCAGTGGTTATCGAAAGACTCCACCACCATCATTTCCCCGATTTGTTCCCACGGAAAATCTTCCAGATCACGATCAAGGGACTTGGTGCGATGTTGCTGAAAATACGGATCGCCCCGTTCACGTAAAACGAATCGGTTGCCGGGTAATACTCCGTGTTCGCGACCTTTGTCGATAAACACATAGGCGTGTTCCGCAAGTTCGTTGGTGTCTTCATAGGCCGCAAGAATCACCCCTTCCAGGTCGACTGAGTTGGACACCGGGTTGGTAATTTTTTGGTGTTCAAAAATACCGGTAACCAGATCGTCTCGGTAAATTTCTTCGTATGCGTGAAGAACAACCCCCCGAACCAGAGGTTTGGAGGTATCCAGAACCCGTACAATACCCAAAAACTTGACTAACTTACCAACGTTACCGTCCCCGTCCGGGCGGGGTACATCCCGTTCCACGCGGTAAATAGTATAAAGATCACCAGCGCGAACCGACTTTGCGGCGGTAAAATCGATATAAACTTCGTCGTATGTAGCCAACATTTCTTTGGGTTCGCGTGCGTATTGGACGATTCCCGATTCCTGATAGTCCTCCATCGCAATAAACCCTTTGGTTCGGGTGTGGATGGACAGATTTCGTGGTGCCTGGCTGTAACGTGAATCGCTCCACATCAGCGTACTGCCGCCGGAAAGCGACGTTTGGGGTCGGATGAACAACACGTCTCCGGGATAAATCCAGTGTGGATTGGTAACCTGCGGGTTTAACGACCACAACGTCGGCCACATCATTGGATCAAAGAAGAAAGCACCGCTCAGATCCCACAGTGTGTCCCCAGGCTGCACCACGTACAACCGTTCTGAACCGACGGCGGTGACCCCTCCCACCACCACATCCGGCTCATAGCGCTCCATGTCGTTTTCGAATTGTGCCCACGCCGTGGCACTGCCAAATATGGCAACCGACAACGTAACTACCTGTAATGCTCTCACTTTGGAACGTGTGTTCACGTTTTTTACCTCGAACTGTGTCAAATAGCCGGCAACCGTTCTTGTGCCACCTGCGCTGCATCACTTTTGGGGTACAACTCCAACACCTCGCGAAGCACGCGGCGAGCTTGATCAGGCTGACCCAGGTTCTGCAAACACAACCCAACCTTGACCATCGCATCGGGAACCTTGTTGCCCAAAGGAAACCGGGTGATCACTTCTTGAAACACGGGTAACGCGGCGTCAAACTGTTGTTGGTCATAATAAGCTTCCGCTTTCCAATACAATGCGTTGTCGGCCAAGCCATGCTCTGGATAATCGACTACCAACTGCTCAAATCGTGCGATAGCATCGCCATGACGCCGTTCTTTCAGCAACGAAATGCCATCGCTATAAAGCAAAGCCGGGGTAGTTGGGATCGCGGCCGGTGTCTCAGAAGTGACTACTGGATTGGGCTTCGGCTGCGTAATCTCCTGTTTTTGTTGAGAAACGGTCGGAGATACAGCCGCGGTTGGCGGCACGAATGGTGTTTTTGCTGAAGGCCGAGCACCCATGGGCGGCGAAATCGCGCGGATTGGTTCAACGCCGGTTACGCGCACTTCTCGTTCCGATTCGTCGGTTTCCATATCCCATTGGGCGTCGTCGAACTCATCGTCGTCGCTGCCCCCATGCCTGCGGCCATGGACATTCCCTTCTGAATCAATTGTTTGAAAGGTAAGCGGCTCTTGTTGGGGCAACGCGATGTCTGTTTTTGCGGATTTGGTTTTTTTTGCGGCTCCCGGAGACAACGCATTGGCGATTCGGGCCGGACCACCCTGCCGGGCCGTTGCCGAAGCTTCAATCGACTCCGGTTGTTCGGCCGCGGACGGCGACAATCGAATGATGGGTAAACCCGCCGGAGTCGTACCGGAATGGACCGATTCGATTGTTTTGCCGGTTGGCGGTGTGGGTTGGTTCAAGCTGCTTACAGCCCCCGCCGTGCCGTTTTCGCTGTGTGTCGGCCGAGTCGGCGCTGGATACAATGTCGGCACACCACTCGATTCCGAGTCCGTTGCGACGGCGCCGAAGTGCGTTTTCGGCGACGAAACCGAAAACTCGTCCGGGCGTTTGCCAAGCCCAAACGGATCCTCATCGTCCAGTGCCGAAGCGGTCTGTTGGCGCTGCTCGGGAGTTGTGCTCTGCTTTGCGCGCATTTCGGCCATCTGCTGCCGCAATTCTTCAATTTGGCGCACAAGTGCCGCATCGTTCGTCGCACAACCGCTCAGGACAACGCCGAACAGTACAGTTTTGACCAATGTAATACGACGCACAAACCCTCTCGCATGGCTTCGTTCCAACGGGGCCTTCCTCGTCGGAGCCCGATTATTCTATGTTCTGATCAAAAGGTCAAAATCTGCGACGTTGGGGAATGGCTGCCCCAATGGACAACCATCGTTTACGAATGGATTTCAGGAGTGGATGAACCACCGACAATCCAACTTGAATAACTGCCGCAGCCGAACCGAAACGTCCATCAACCCGAACACCGTCAACGGTGTCGACTTTTCCCAGCAATTGACTTGTGTGAAACCTCTCGATGCGGTCGTGCCGGTCGCCTTTAATCCACACATGACTACCGCAATATCCGATCACACGATGCAACACCGCTCGATGGCCATCCCAGGCCAACACCACATCACCAATACACGGATCAACGCCTTTGTTTGACCACGGAACCAACCCTATCGTAGCTCCGTCCGGAATGGCCGGCCGCATACTTTGCCCACGAGCACGGTAAGTTACCGGAACGCCCATTGCCAGCTTATGGCAGAGAATTTTCCAGACGGCCTGATGTTGGGTGGTCATACGACACCTGTATCCGATCGCGGTAGGGTGGATTGTTACAGTGCGACTGTGGCCCGCAACGTTAAGTTAGCCCGGCCGTGTCCAACTCCTTATTTCCGCTGACTCTCTCTGACCGTCTGAGCGATCTGTTCGGCTTTTGCATACGCTGCTTGGTCCGGCGACAAAATCGAAAAAAGAC
Source organism: Myxococcales bacterium (assembly GCA_013360285.1). GTDB lineage: Bacteria > Myxococcota_A > UBA9042 > JABWCM01 > JABWCM01 > JABWCM01. The sequence continues at coordinate 40,088 of JABWCM010000056.1, read as the reverse complement.
GTTTTCTGGGGCTTCCTTGCTGAGACCGCCCATGTCGCTGCAATCGTTGCGGCGACAAGATCCCGCTTGATTGCGGCCGTTGCGGCATTTGCGCCGGTTGCCCCGATCGGGTCTTAAATAACCCGGTTGTGTGATTCGGACGAACCCAAGACGCCGCCGCACGAAGAGTCCCATAAACCCGGGTAGCCGTGTCGGTACACTGCAATTGGAATGGGGACAACCAATCACCTTGATTTTCTACGTAGGCTTTCCCCGGACAATAAACGCATTTGGACTCGAAGGTGCAGCTTGTACAACCCGTACGGTTTTTTCGGCGGGCGCCTCGGATCGCCGCCAACATGGGAGAATCGGTCCAGATTTGTTCCAGTGGGGTGTTTCGAACATTTCCAAGCGACATCGGCCAAGCAACACAAGGGGTCACCGTGCCGTCCGGCTGAATATGCAGAGATGTTTTTCCGGCCCAGCAAATGTGGTCGTCGGGATCCATCGATAAGGGTTTCGGCCTGCCGCCGGCCGCCGTGCGCCGAAATGCCTCAAAATCTTTTTTGTGTTCGGCAGACAGCCCCAACGCGTAACTATCGAGCGACAGACTGTTGGTTCCACGTACAGAGCCATCCAAAGAGCACGGGATTTGGCGACGGGTCATCTCATAGTACAGCTCTTTGTAAACCTCCCGATTGGGTTCCATGACCACACAATTGACGCGCACATCGATTCCTCGGGACTTCAGCCGCTCAATACCACGCAGAGTACGCACCAACGACCCTTTTCGGCGGGTGATTGCGTCATGAATGTCGTTATCCAACGCATAAACACTGACATCGACACGGCCGATACCGATGGATTTCAGCGAATCCGCCAACGGCTCGGTCACCGTTCCTCCGTGGGTTTTTAACTTAACATAGTAATTTAACCGCCGAGCGTGGTGCAGAATGTCCAATATATCCGGCCGGAGAAACAGTTCGCCACCGCTAAGAGTCAGCTTCAAGGCGCCCAACGTTCGGGCCGCCGTCAGCACAGAAACAACTTCGGAGGTATCCATTTCGTCGGTTCGTTTGTCGTCGAGATAACAATGGCAACAGTCAAGATTACACCGGTACAGGAGATCCAGGTGCAAACTCAGCAGCCTTTGTTCCGCCAACCAAACGCGGCGTAGCCGATCTTCCAAACGTTCATCCATGGGTCAGCTCCGGCAGAGTCCAGGGAGATTCCGACAACGCAATTTGTAGTTGGTAGATGGGTATGTGCCCGGCTAAGTTAGCTAAAAACTGAAGGGTTTGCCGGCGTACTGTGGGGTTGTCCGTCACAAGAAATGTGTGGCGAACCAATGTCGGAATCCGGTCGGATTGACCAAGCGGCGCCATTTCCGTGGCTTTGCCTGGGCGAATGACCGCCAAGGTTCTCAGTGGAGCCACCCGATCCTCTGCCGGCAAACCTTCGCGGCCACTAAAGGGGGTTCCAAACACACAATATTGACCGTCCACCCAACGAATTGCCAAAAAATCGTCTCCTAAAATAGTCGGCGGCATAAACCGGGTTACGGCTGTTGTTTTGCCCATACCGGATTTTCCCAAAAAACCGACTGCTTTGCCTTCGACTATCCCCGAACTGCCGTGTAAACCCACACCGTTGTTGTCGGCAAGCCACAGCAAACAACAAAGTCGCAGCGCCGATAACGTTTTACGCCTCAGACCCACATCATAACAACTGTTGGACACCAACGTCAGGGTTGCCGCGTGGTCTGAAGGCCACACGTGGCCTATCACAAACGGGGTTTGGATTTGATAACATCCGTCAACCCACACCGCAGGCACCGGACCCACAGCCTGCGACTCCATGGCACCGCTTCGTAATTCAACGGTCCAGGTCGACGACCGGCCCGGAGCCAACCACGCACGCGGCAACACGGCAATGATTTCGTGGTCGGCCACCAAGTTGGCGACCAGCGGTCCCATTGAAACCGGCAAACCGACCGACATTACTCAAGCGCACCCTGACAAGCATCGCCTGGTGTTTGATTGCAGGATTGGAGTGTAAACGACTCGAAGATCTCCGTGGAATGGATCTGCGGAGTCTCCCACTGTTTTTTCCCAACCCCCCTCTCCGAAGGCGGCGCATCGTTATCTTTGTCTAAAACGCTTTTATCTTCGATATCCATACAATCTCCTGGACCTACTGGATGGCCATCGCCCACCCTTCGCCGTTGGTGCCAACAATGATATCAGGAAATCCATCGCCGTTCAGATCACCCGGGCAGCGGATGGTTGATCCCAACGCCGAAGGTGTTTTCATCGGAACCGGGTTCTGGACCGTCAAGTCGACGTACGGAAAACCGCCAAACCAACCTTCTCCTGACGGATCGGTATTGAGGCGCAGCAACACCTTCCCATAGGTTGCCGCAAACAGGTCGTAGACGCCATACACCAAATCCGGCGTACCGTTGGGCACTTTGTCGTCGCCGTCAAAATTACCTAACCAGCAGGGTTCGGCCCAGGCGCCGGTCATGACGACCCCATTTTTTCCGAGCAACATTCCGTCACCGTAACCATCGGCCGAAGTCGTTTCGGTACGCACAATCAAACCGAGTTTGTTCTGCAGGGCGGCGCCGGAAAACAGGTACATCTTTTTGTCGCTGGGGTGATTGGCCAACACGTCGGGAATCTGGTCGTTGTCGACGTCCACTTCCCCACGTACGTCGGCGCCGAATGTGGCAGTGGTAATGCCCATTTCCGGTCGGAGGCGGACCACGTCGTCGTCATCTGGTTGACTGCCTCCGCCGGCCTGAGAGTAAGTTAACGTAACGCCGCCGGAAATGGGACGCCCAGGGATGACGTAGACCTGGGTGATGCCTTTGGACTGAGTCACGTAAGCCTCGTCAAACGCCCCAAACACACTCGGAAGGATGTTGCCCACAAAACCGACACGGTATCCAAATCCCGCCTGCGAATCGCCGTCCCCAAGTGACAACGTCGCGACATTAAAAGCCGTGCGGTCGCCTGCATCCAGCAAGTTACATGTCGCTTTGGTCCACAACGCTGCTCCCGGAATGATGTAGGCCTTGTTTTCACTTCGGGATGCCACAATGACATCATTTATCGGGATTTTGGTGGTGGGATGAGCGTCGCCATTGAAGTTGCCCTTTCCGCCGACCTGAGGACCGTAAACATAACCATTTTTTGTACCGGTGATGGTCAGCGCCGGGGTTGTTGCTAATTTACCAAATGCGTTTCCTAAATAAACTCGTGCTTGCTCTGGATACGCAGCGTCAACAAATCCGGCAGCAACCACAAAATCATCCACACCGTCGCCGTTGACGTCGCCCAGCGCCGTGATATTGGTACCCGCACCGGTGGGTGAAGCATCCAGAATACACAGATGATGTGGGCCCTCGGAGCTGTCGATAACCAGGTTGGACCAGAAACCATCCTCGGTGGCATGGCCAAAAACGATACAGAATCCGTGGCTGTTTTGCCCACCCATGGCAACATCTCCCAGCCCATCCCCATTGACGTCGCCGATGGCAGCCACCGTTCGTTGAAAGTGAATGAGTTGCGGTGCTGCCAGAGTCGGAGTAACGGTGGCATACCGCAGCCGGAGGTCCGTCGTGCTGACAGTCGACGCCGAGACAAAAGGCGATACGTTACCGGCTTCATCCTGAGCACGAACCGCAAACCAATAGGGTGTACTGTTGGTTAATGTCACAAACTTACACAGATTTCCGTTTTCTTCCACATCGGCCGGACGTGGGTCGGGTCCGGAAATAACAACTTCTTGAAACAAACCAACACCCGGTGGGAGAACATCGGGAGCCGGTAAGCCGCCGGGGATGTTGGCGGCTTTACAGGCGGCCAAAAACTCGGCTTCGGTGGTGATCGGCAACCGGGAATAACGTATGTCTAAGGCCTTAGCCGGACCGCTGGCCACGTTTCCACCATCATCGGCCGGCGGTGCGAATCGAAGGGTGATGGCCGGCATTCGTGGGACTGTGTCTTCCGGCAACAGCGGCTGGATATTCGGAGAATCCGGAGGCAGGAGATCAACTGCCACGGTAATGGACGCCGTACCGGTATTGCCCGCGGTGTCCTTTGCGGTTGCAACCATGTTTCCTGTAGCTCCATGGGCCAACGTGACAAAAAGAACGTCTTTTTGAAAGGGCAACGACGTGATGTTGGCCGGCAAACCAACCGCGGGCAACGGCAGGATCCCGGCTGTGGTTTCTTGTTCCAATGATTGAATCTGGCCGCCCGTGGGCCCATTGTCGGCAACCGCCAATGCGACATGGATCTGCAACCCGGGTTGTTCGGGGCTCTGGTCGGCCTTTTGTCCCCATAGGATGGATTGTCCGGTTTCGGGCGTTTGAAAACCCGAAATCGTCTTTTTGACAAACTGAACCACCGGGGGACTTAAATCAACCAGCAGTCCCACCAAACCCGTTGTTGCGACGATCTTCCCTTGGTGGGTCACAATGGCTTCGAGCGACCCGATGGTGCCATCGGCAAATGTGGTCGCCAGTGCCGCCTCATAATCAGCCGCATTGGTATCCTGAGCAATGGGTACACCATCCAAATACAGCGAGATGGTGTCAATAGAACCACAAGGACCCGTCACAAGAGCGCCCAGGGGTGCATTGACAGAGCTACATGGATTTTCACCAGGGCAGTCGCTCATGTTGAGGACCCCGTCCGGCGGCAGACCCGTCAATGCTACCTTACAGGCGGTCAACTCCAGGCTTAAATTAATTTTTGCTGTTGCTATATTCCCTGCCGCATCCTGACCCGACACGGTGAGCACGTGATGAAGAGATGCACCAGGAATGGTCAGCGTCAACGCGGGTTGTGGACCCTCTTTGCTCACCGTGCCGGACGCCAACACCGCAGGCGCGGCACAATTTGTAAACGTTTCCGTACACCCACTGGCGATCGACACCGACCAGGTCTGGGCGCCGACAACATCAAACACCGCGGCAATCTGAAAACCGCCGTTGGGAGACACGTCGTCGTCGTCGGCCAGGCTGCCCGATTGAGGGGTAATCCAGGTCACGGTCGGTTGTTCCGTGTCGATTTCGACAACCGCCGGGTCCGTCGTAATCGTCGTTTTGTTTCCTGCAAAATCAACAACTTCAGCCGTGAACTCATGAATACCATCGAACATCAACGTGGCGTTGGTCACGATTCCCGAAACCGGGTTCAACGGTGGTGTCACTGGCTGGCCTTTGTCAAACACCGTTACGAGCGTGTTGTCCGGTGCGGAGATGACCAGCGGAGTCCAGGTGGTTTTGTTGATAGGACTCGTGGCCGGGGAGATAAATTTGGCCACCGGAGGAAGGGTTGCAACCAAAAGTGACAACGTGGGACTGTCGGTTAAACCACTCCCATTTTTTGCTACGTCGGTGACCGTTGCCTGAATTAACTTTGTTCCGTTGGTCTTAAATTGAATTGGAATCGACGCGGAACCCTCCACCAGCTCTTGCGACGCCCGAGGTTGCCCGTCGACATAAACCGTGGCAATACCGTCTTCGGCCGCACCGACATAAAACAAAAACGTATCGGGACCGACCTGTTCCGCCATACTCAGCACGCCGGTAGGTGCCAACGTATCGGACAGGGCAATGAGAGACCCCACGGCAGGTACCACGGTGTCGATCCAGATACGTCGGCTTTGATACGCCTCGGTTGGATTATCCGCACTTTGTACCCAAATCCCTGACCCATCCATCGTTTCCGCTTCGACGAGGATGTTGTGTAATCCGTCGGGCACACTCGATACATCCACCGCCATTAAACTCGCGCTGACTGGCTTTGATACGACCTGGCGATATCCTGCTTTGGTGCATTGTGGTCCTGGCAAACCCGGCGCATTGGAACATACCCTGACCGGGTTATTCCCCACAGCAACACCCGTCATTTCGACCAGTACCTCACGTACCGAGTCGGCATTCCACCCTACCGAACACACCCCCTCGGCACACACAGCACCCATGGAGCAATCGGCTTCAACCGTACAGGGTGTGGGCGGAACGTAGTTGGGACCCAGCAAATTGACTACGGGTTGATTGCTCACAACCAACACGAGTTTGCCTATTGGATAAGCATTATTACCGGCACTGTCGCTCACTTTAGCAGTGAGAGCCAACACGCCGTCCGGCAGGTTTTGTTGACCCAACGAAACAATGAGCGGAGCGCCCGCCGGAACGTCTTTCGGAATCACGACTTCGGCCAACAGGAACGGCAAACTGAGGTCCGACTGCCCAAACACCTGTAACAACCGACCTTTCTCGATACCACTGACCGACAAACTGATGGTTTTTTGCATTCCCGGCGAAAAAACATTCTCGTCGGTGTTGTACTGCAAAACAACGCCGGTAGGGGACGTAAATCCATACAAAACAGGTTTCGTTCTGTCGATGGTCACAACGGCAGGCTCACCCACAACGGCCAACCCTGCTGCATCGACCGCTTTGGCAGTCAGTGTGCAGGTCGACTGGTCATTCAGCAAAACATGATAAAAAGTCGCCTGATTGTTTTTGATTACGGCATTGGTGAACTTGGGCGCAAAGTTACCACAACTAACCTCTAATTGAGCGGGTTGACCGTCTTCAACCGCCGTCGTGCTCACCGATACGGCAAGCCGGCAGTCCCGCGCCCCGCCGAGACACTCCGCAGATTTTTCGTTGAGCACACCTGGTATGGGTTGTAATAAAATCGAAGGAGCGGCGGATTTTCGAAAGAATGTGACAACCGCACTGGCTCCCGCCTTGTCAACAGGTTTGACAACCACCTGAACGGTATGGGCACCGTCTCCAATCGGGACATCCGCAAACGTGACAATGTTGGGACCTGTCACGGTGGGAGTCAACGCGATGGGTTGGCCATCAAGCCTTAACTCCAGGTCTGCCATGGCAAGCCCGATAAGTGGCGTAATACTCGCTGATACCGATACCGCAGATGAATTGGTGACCGACAACGATTTGGGGCTAAGCAACTGTACCTTGGGACCCTTGCCCGCGATCTGAATGGTTCGCTGGGTTTTGCCTTCGTTGCCGGCTGCATCGGTTGCAATCGCCATGATGGCATTTTCTCCCGGCTGCAACGTGATCACAACCGGTTCCATGTTTGCAGGAAGCGCCGGCAAATCCTCACACACCGCAACAGCGTCCGGGAGTTCAACCACACAGCTTTGACCTGGAAGCGGCGGTCCACCGTCGGTCACCTGAACCTGCACCACAACCTGAATTCCCGGGATAGTCGGGTCGGCATCAACAGGAATTTCACCTTCTTCCGGGGACAAAATGGTCACTTTGGGGGCGGTTGTGTCAAGCAGCACCTGTCGTTCGACAACACTGGATGGATGGTCGGCTGCTTCGTTGCCAAAACCATCCGTCGCGGCAGTTTTCAGAGTGTAGTATCCGTCCGGCAACGCCTTACCTTCACTATCGCGAAGATCCACCGACACGGCCGCAATACCCTGCGAAAAAGCAGGCGCGGGTGGCTGCGCCACGATTTGCCCTAATTCATCGACCGCTGTCCATGTTGGAGTGACCCCGTCCAGCCCCTGGCCGACCAACAGACCCGACTGCGTTGGGGTCTTCCACCGTTGCATGGGGCCCGGCAGGGCGATAGAGAGGATCGGTTGTGGCAATGCGACCTGAAACGTAACATCGTTCGAGGTTTTCTGCACCCCACCCACGACGATTGCCCGACAAGAAACGGGGTTTCCATATACCGCAAGGTCAATGGTCACAGGAAAAGAATATAACCCCGACGGTTCAATGGTAGCTGCCGACAACGGCTGTTGTGCCAACGTTAAATAAACCGCTTTGTTGGCTTGCGAACGGCATTGAACCTTGAGCTGGGTATTCGGCAAAGCGGGCTGATGCGCCACCACGATCACGGTGTCATGCGCCAATTGAGTGGCCGGATCCAAGTCATCTTTGGCAAATAATGTAGCGCCGTTTTCCGGTTGGATCACAGCCAGACCGATGTCGTGAGCAACGACCGGAAAACCGACTTCGGCGGTGGCTTCCTGTCCACAGATGTCCGTATAACTGACCCCAACCGTATAGATTTTGGTTTGGACGAACCCAACGTCAGCCAAAACAAATGTGTTGTCTTCCAAAATCGGGGTATCGGCCACAAAAACCCCGTCGATGAAGACCGACACGAGTGTACCGACCACGCCTCCGGTTACCGTTCCGGCCACGGTAACCTGAATTCCTTCTGCATTGGGGTTGGTATCCTCCTCAAACGTCAGCCCGGGACCAACCGGAGACGTGATTGCCAATACCGGCGGGACCTGATCGACGGTATAACCAAGTGCCGCTGTGGTACCGGTACGTTCCGGATATCGCGGATTGGACACGGTAGCGGTCACCGGGACGTCTTGGTTGTCTATCGGATCCTCTGCGGAAGACACCGTGATGGTAATGGAAGCCTGCCCAGCATCATCCAAGGGCACCATCGGACTGGTCACAGTGCCAAACGGGGTTTCGGCGACCAATTGAGCTTCCGTACAACGTTTCTGGGTGTGGCTTACCAAAAAGGTAGCCTGTACACCCGGTGTTTCGGCATCCGCATCGGTGACAACACAGCTACCCGGGTCGGGAAACACCTGTACATCGCAGGGCTCTACTGCAACGGAGATGGTTTTCGACTTGGAAACACCACTCTTGTGAACCGCACGCAAAGTGTGTGTCGGCCCATCTAAAGTAACGGCGACAAACACCGAAACGCCGTCGACGGCTCCGGGCTCAAGCAACAACGGCTGTGTAGTCAACACAACCCGATCCTTTTCCAGAGTCACGGTGTCATTGATCTGGACGCCGGAAACAACCACCCGCACGTTGAACTGAAGTCCGGGCAATCCGGCCCACGCTCCCGGTTCATCTTCAGGTACCAAATGGATATTGTCTGACCCCAAACCGACGGCTCCATTGCGCGTGACAATTTCAAAATCGACAATCGGAGGCGGGGTATCGCCATCCGGCACGTCGGGTTCGGGGGATAGGTCGGCTGTGTCGTCAAGCGACACAATGTCTGTGGCAGCATCTACCTCCGGCACGTCGGGCTGCCACGGTTCAAAATCCCCACCCGGTGCACTATCTAAGCCATCGTTGCTATTGTCTTCCGAGCACGCAACCGCCCCAAACAAAATGGCGCACACTGCGGCAAACCGCCCTATCCGCATCCACCCAGCGGACAACGTTGTGACCAAACGGGAGAGTAGTTGCGTGGATTTCGATGTCGATACCAAATCAATACGCATAGGATTTCAGCCCCAAAAACCGTTGTAACGCCGTGCGTCCCACATTCCGCGAACTCATGGAATTATCGCAACGCATAAAACATCGCGCCTTGTTCCGCCGCGGAAAAATAAAAACCGATCACATCCGCCATGGGAGGGGAGGTAACCACGTCTCCCACTTCGTTTGCCAATGAGAAAAATTCGTCGGTAGTCACCGGTTCCCCCTTGGCGATGGACACCGACAACCCAGCCAATTCTCCGGATAACGCTTCTTCGTCATCGCCTTTGTCGTTGTAATTCCACAATCCAAAAACCGCGACGTCTGAAAAAGGCAAGGTCTCAGTCACCGCAGCCCCCACGCTGGAGAAAACAGCGATAATAGACCCGGTCATGACAATTTCACTGCCATTGCCTGTTTCAGATGCATAATCCTTAAATTCAAACAAGAAAACGTCATTGGGATCCAAAAACAGCGGCTCGGACAACTTCTTTGGTGCCATATTGCTTTCATGTCGATAAAACGTGCCCGTCAGGCCGGTTTTTTCGTGTTTAACGCGAAAAAATAACGAACCACGGCAAGTGGCATCCAAATCGGCTGGATAAGACGCAGTGGAGCCCGAACAAAGGCCAATGTCCACAAACCCGCCCACCAACGACTGGTCAATGGTCAGGGTAGCGGCAATGTTGACAAGATTCCCGAGTTTGGTGGGCGTCGGCGTGGTGGGGATGGTCTGCGGCGGCGGACCTGTCAAGTCCGCATTGGTCGGTGTATCGGCCAACGAGCCAATGGAATCCGCACCGGGTAATCCGCCGGTTGTGCACACCGCGTCAATACATTGCTCGGTTTGTGCACATATCTGAATAATTTCGTAACTTTTTCCATTAGAAGCACATTCTTCAACGAGCGAGCCGTTACACCGCTGGGTTCCGGGTTTACATTTTTTGATATAATCCGTTGCATCCACCTGCATGGTGCATCCGGCCACGAAAAAAATCGCGAAACCGAACATCCAAATCAACACGGATCCCCGAAAAAGAAGGCGTCTTACCACAGATTTCCTCATTGAAATGACTGTCGCATTCGTGTTGGCGATGTCAACCCGGATTGCTTCCCAACTTGATGCCCAAAGCACCGATCCCCAAGTCTGTCGGCACCTCAGCACCCTCGCCCACAAACCCACGAGAATTCCGGGCTTGCCCGCATCCGTCCACAACATACCGGTTTTGGGGGTCCGAATTCCAGGCAATGTGAGCCTCAGCCCGGACGGGCTCAAAATCAGCGGAAGACGACCCGCTCCATCCCCCACCCATCGAGCTCAGCCGGCGGGCCTGTGTAACCAAAACTCAAACACCCACCCTCTTTGTCGCCCAAATCCGGCACTGCGATGTTTTGACGGGGAATCCTTCAAACCGAGTTGGCGTTTGCTACGGCATTAACATATCCGCCGGAAAAAATTTCAAAAAATGCTTTACAGTTCAAGCATTGGGTTCAATCGGTTACACACACACTTTTGACTCCAAACTTTGTCTTCAAATTTCGTTGAAATAGAAAGGCCGCTGATACATTGTAACCATGTTGAAACTCTGTTGTGTCCTGCTTCTACCCAAGCTGACGGTGGGCATTTTTTTGCCGCGTCGCTGAGGAGCAGAAACTGGCCATGCCACAATGTGTAACCGAATTAAATTTGTGTGACCGCATTGTGGATTGGTGGAGCAAGCCGGATCGGGCCGATCGGAAACTGTGCCGCGGTAACCGATCGTGCCCGATCCCGGCGTCAGACAGTTAGGCGGTGTGCCGTAGTTCCTGTCGATCGGTACACGACTCATGAGACCTTGGGCGAACAACGAACGGCTATCGCAGGTCTCTCACTTAACGAGAGGAAATCATGAAAACGGGGACATATCCGAAATCGAATTCCGAGTGTTGTGGCAACCAACCATGTCGGCAAACACAGGAAAAACCGACTTTTTTTTCAAATAAAACAGGACAAATTCTCCGCCTTCTATTCACAACTTTCCTTTTTTTCGCCCTAATTGTACCTAACCGCTCCGATGCAACTTATTTGACCCCCAAAGCTCCCATCGTCGACGGAATGGCCATCCACCCGGTCACCGGTGAAGTGGAAGCCGCTTATATCCAAGAAGGAATCACCTATACCCAAGACACCGCCACGGGTGATTTTTCCGGTTATCTGTTCCGTTATGAAGACGCGACACATCTTTATTTTGCCTTTGCCCAATCCGTACACCTCAACGACAACACCTATGGCACCAACGCCATCGGCTGGGCTGTTACCGGCAAGGGACACACCTTCAAAGATCTATGGAGCAGCGACCATGCTTGGGTCGAAATGTACAACTGTGCCAACCAGTTGGTGCTCAACTACGCGATGGATTATGCAACGTGGAACAGCACAACAGGTAAGTTAACGTCAGCCGGCGTGACCGGAGGCGACGGAACGATGGCGCTTGGAAACGCGGCATTTATTGATCAGATTCAAACTTCACTTGTTTGGAACTTCAATCATGCGAGCCCCACGTGGACCGATAAAACCACGTCCAGCCCACCCCGCATTCTCACCAATACCTACGACGAAGGCACCTGGGTCAATCCCAACACACCGTGGATTTACGAGGTTCTTTACGAATGGCGGGTCAGCAAAGCCGCGTTCGGAACATCCGGGTTCTGTAAGTTAAAGATCATGGAGGTCCACAATTCCCCCTACAAAAAGGGCACCTTTAATCCAGCGCCCGAACCGGTGGTTTCCGTTGCGCTGACCGCCGATCCTCCTGCCGGCACCGATTTGTTGTACGGAGATGTGATCGAATATTTTGTCCACTACAAAAACCCCGGCACCGCAACATTAACCAACGTGGTCATTACCGATCCTTTGGTTGCCGACTTGGAATTTGTTTCCGCCAAAAATCTCGGCACCTACGATCCAGCCACCCACACGGTTTCCTGGAACGTCGGCACATTGGCCCCCGGCGCATCCGGTACCGTATCGTTTTTTGCCGCAGCAAAACCGATGCCCGGCGTTTCCGTGGTGATGAACAAAGCCTATCTGGCGGCGACTTCCCCCAACGGCAGTTTTAAGGTGCCGACCAACACGTTGTACCACCCGGTTTTGTTTGCGGCGACGTTGAACGCCGTCCTCACTGCGGTGCCGCCATCCGGTCATTTTGTGACTCAGGGCCAGGATCTGGAGTTGATTTTGTCGATCGATACGTCGGGAAACCTGAACATCACCAACGCGGTTGCAAAACTGAAACTGGACCCGGGACTCGATTCCATTGTTCCGGTCGACGCGCCGTTGGTCAGTGGCGGGATTTATAATCCGCTAAACCACGACGTAACCTGGAATCTCGGCACGTTGCCGCCGGGGACCTTTCTCCAATTGAAGGTGTTGAGTAAGGTCTCGATGACCACACCGATAGGTGTCACGTTGGTGAACTCAGCACAAGTGACCAGCGACGTGGGTGTTGCCAACCCGAACCCGGTTTTTCATCCGGTGGTGGGACCTGATTTTGTCACCGTGGACATCGGACTCGATTGTTCGCCGCCATGTGGTCAACAGGTCAATCCCAGTCAAGCGGTGACCTACTTCTTGACGTTTACCACCCAAGGGGTTGCCAACTTAACCAATGCCGTGGTCACCATGCCGATCGACCCCGGTCTGAGCCAGATTGTGGCCAGCAACGGCGGCACCTACAACGGAAACAATCGGGTTTTGACCTGGAACGTCGGCACCGTGGCTCCGTACACCGAAACCACGTTTGAAATCGATGCCAAAATCGGAAGCAATACCACCGACGGCACCGTGATTACCGAAACCGCAAATATTGTCGCGACTCAAGATTCGGCCACGGCCGACCCGGTACAATATTTTGTAACATTACCACCCATTGTGACCCCGAAAATCGCGCTGAGTGCAACTCCCACTTCCGGATCCAAAGTATTTCCCGGAGCCAACATCGACCTGAAAATCAACGTTGCAGCCAGCGGCACGACCAATCTGACCAACGCGGTGGTCAGCTTAAAACTCGACCCCAATCTGGTTCAAATCGATCCCAAACTGGGCGTGTACAACGCCACAACCCACGAAATTATTTGGAATATCGGCACAATTGTCCCCGGAATCACCCAAACCGTATTCGCTTCCGGCACAGTCAAAAACAACGGGACCGTGCCGGAAGGCACCGTCCTTACCGAACAAGCGGTTCTTGTTGCCACCCAAGGTACGGCCACGAGTAATCCCGTGACCCACGTGGTGCAATTGCCGAAAGCCGTTACCCCAACCATATTGCTTCAAAGTGTGCCTCCGACAGCCAGCACAGTCACTCCGGGGCAAACCATCACCTTGTATACAACGGTTGGGGCAATCGGAACGATGTCGCTGACCAACGCCAAAGCCACGTTGTTTGTCGATCCCACAAACCTGGTATCCGTATCACCCCAAAACGGCGGCGTCTATTTGACCAACCCCCCGCGTGTGGAATGGAGCTTAGGCAGCTTAAGCCCCGGCACCTCGTTTGTATTGACCGCATCCGGAACCGTAAAAACCACCGCCGGCGGGGGCACAATCCTCGTCGAATCAGCTAACTTAACCGGCGACCAAGGCAGCGTCGACAGCGCGGAAATCACCCATGTTGTTGCCGTTCCAAACTCCTATCCTACCGCGGTGTTGTCGGCGGTTCCGCCCCATGGATCCACGGTGCTTCCGTCTTCCCCGATGACCCTCAAACTGGACGTAAAAGCCAACGGCACCAAAGATTTGACAACGGTCGTCGCAACCATGGTGTTGGACCCCGCGCTGACCTTTATCAGCGCCGACAATTCGGGTTCGTACAACGCCATAAACCGAACCGTAACCTGGACTTGGCCAAGCCAAACCAAAGGAACCACCAAAACGGTTACGGTGAATGCCACCGTCAAATCGACCGTACTCGACGGCCAGGTTCTAACGGAAACCGCAGCGGTGACCAGCGCCCAAGGTTCCGCAACGACGATCCCGGTTAACCACATTGTCGCCCTGCCCAAAGTCGTAACACCGATGTTAACGCTTTGGTCGGCCCCGATTTCCGGCACCTGGTTATTTAATGAAGACTTTATTTACTTTTATCTTCTCGCTGAAGCCATCGGAAACACCAACTTAACCAACGCCGTCGTCACGCTGAAACTCGACAGCGACATGACCAAGATCCGCCCCAAAGGCGACGGGGTATACGATCCGGTATCCCACACCATCAGTTGGTATTTGGGAACCTTGTCGCCGCAGAACGCGATGAGCCTTGTCGGCAGCGGCGAATTTCTCCCCGATTTGGCCGAAGGCACCGAAATCAAAACCGAAGCCTGGATCACTGCCGACCAGGGATTTTTTGCAGCCGAACCGCTTTTTCATTACATCAAAGTTCCCAAGATCGTCGTTCCGGCAGCCGACCTGTTCGCCGACCCCCCCAGCGGCAGCAAAGTGGCGCCCAATGAGATCGTCGAATTTTTCCTACACGTGACCGCCGACGGCAATACACCGTTGACCAACACGGTCGCCCAACTGGATATCGACCCCCAATTCATTATTACAGAGGTTCAGGACTTCGGAACCACACTGCCCGGAACCAATACCGTTCAGTGGGACCTCGGCGACATCCCGTTTGGTACAACCGTAGTCGTTCATGCGTTCGGCCAAGTCGCTCCGGACGCCCCCGACAACGCCGTTCTCATCACCGAAGCCACCGTCAATGCCGACCAAGGCTCCGTCGATACACCGAACGTCACCCACATCGTCGCCGTACCCAAGGTGGTCACCCCAACCCTGGCTTTGGACTCCATACCTCCAAGCGGTACAACGGTCACCCCCGGACAAGGGATCGATTTGTCGGTCAACGTCGGCGCAATCGGAAATACCCTGCTCACCAATGTCCTGGTGACCCTCACCCTTGCCGACGACTACGTGAACATCTCGGCCCCGGGCGGTACCGTTCATTCAGACACCCAACCCCGTACCATCACTTGGACATTGCCCGCCGTGGTTCCCCTTTCGACGGTAACGTTGCCGGTCTCGGGCACGGTTGCCGACGACGCCGAAGACGGTGCCGTCTTGATCGAAACCGCCACTCTTTCATCCGATCAAGGCACTGCCGACGCCGCTCCCGTCAATCACGTGGTGACCGTTCCCGATGCCGTCATTCCGGTAATCGGATTGGTGTCTGTTCCCGAAAGCGGCGAAACCGTTCATCCAGCCGATACCATCGACTTGACGGTCATGGTCGCGGCTCTTGGAAACATCCCGCTGACCAATTCAACCGTCACCCTGACCTTGGACAGTTGGGTAGACAACGTGGTTCCCAAAGACAACGGCACCTATGTGCCTTCCCCGGCCCACGTCGTCGTGTGGACCATCGACTCCATTGCACCCGACGAAGTCATCGGGCTCCACGCAACGGTCCGGGTTAAACCCGGCGCGCCGGAAGTACAACTGGTCCACTCCGCCCAACTCGTTTCCGATCAAGGTCCGGCCACCTCGATGCCGGTGTTCCACAACGTGGTGATTCCGCTGATTGTCGTACCATCGGTCGGGTTGTCCGCCGACCCGCCATCGGGTTCTACCGTTGCCCCTTCGGCCCCCATTGCATTGGCCGTCACGGTCGGCGCCATCGGCAACACCAATCTGACCGGAACCGTTGCTAAATTAGCACTCGACCCGCTGCTTGAATACCAATTTTCAAGCCAAAACGGCCAGTTTGATCCCACAAGCCACACGGTCACCTGGAACGTGGGCACCGTGTCTCCGGGTCTTGCCCAAGTGCGAACCGTCAATGTGAAGGTATCCTCCGGTGCGCCGGATAACCAAGTGTTGATCGATACCGCAACGGTTACTGCCGACCAGGGCGCCGCGGCTGCCAATCCAGTTCACCACACGGTCAAAATACCGCTCGTGGTGACCCCAACAGTGCAACTGACATCTGAGCCGGCACCCGGCAGCACTGTGAAGCCCATGGACACGCTGCAACTCACCATCACGGCCGACGCAATAGGCAACACACCTCTTACGGAGACCGTTCTTTCCCTGCCGCTCGACCCCGACGTCACGTTTGTGCAGGCCGACCAACAAGGTACGTACAACAGCGCCACCCACACCATCGTGTGGCCGAAAACCACCATTGTTCCCGGCACTTCCGCCAACGTGGTCGCAATTGTAAAAGTCAACAGCAACGCGCCGGATACAGAAGTTTTAAACCACGCGGCCCAAGTGACCGCTCTTCAGGGAACCGCTATCTCCAACTCCATCACCCACGTCGTTGCGGTTCCGAAATTTGCGGTTCCGACCATTGAGTTGGACGCGGTCCCCCCATCGGGATCCAAAGTGGCCCCGGCATCGACCGTCAATTTAGTGGTGAAGTTAAGTGCCATGGGCAACACCGACGTCACCAATGCCGTTGCAAACCTGAAATTGGATCCCAAGTTTATCAATCCCCAAGTTGCCCACGGCGGCCAATATGACAGCCTAACCCACAGCGTTTCCTGGAATATCGGCACGTTAACACCCGGCCAGATCACGCTGCGCACGGTATCCGGAACCGTTGATCCGACCGCCATCGACAACGACGTGCTCGTCGAAACCGCATCGGTGACCGCCGATTCCGGCAGCGCCATCTCCAATCCGGTCAACCATATCGTGGCCGTACCCAAATGGGTCGCCCCCGCCATCACGTTGGTTTCCGACCCACCAACCGGGTCAGTTGTGGCCCCCAACACCCCTATTGATCTGGTGCTGAATGTCACAGCCCAAGGCAATACCGCGCTGACTGACGCCGTGGTCACACTTGACCACGATCCATTGCTGGTGGTTCTTTCCGCCGACAAAGGAGGTATCCACAACAACGTGACCCACACCGTAACCTGGACCCTTCCGCTGTTGGCACCTGGGGATACCGCCACCTATCTGGTCAAAGGAATCACCGCGGCTACGGCCCAAGACAACGCCGTGTTGGTCGAAGTGGCTGCCGTGACCGCGGCTCAAGGAAACGCCGCCAGCAACCCGGTTACCCATACGATCCAAGTACCCAAAACGGTCACGCCGGGTATCCAACTGACCGCCACTCCTATCGCGGGAACCTCGTTGAATCCGAATCAGCCCTTGGCCCTGACGCTTACGGTGACGGCCACCGGGAACACCGATTTGACCAACGTCAATGTTATATTGTCCCCCGATTTGTTTTTGACATCTCTTGCAGCCCAAGACGGCGGCGTGGTCGCGGAAACAGCGCACAACATCGGTTGGTTTTTGCCCACGGTTTCCCCGTCGGCCCCGGTGACCCTGCACGCAACCGGCATCGTAGACCCGGCGGTGCCCGACAAAGTTTGGCTGAAAGAACAAGCTTCGTTGACAAGCGACCAGGGACCGGCGACCGCCGCTCCGATTTTCCATCCGGTTTTGCTGCCGGCCCCCGTAGTCGATCTGGCGTTGACCCTCGATGCGATTCCCGCAAGCGGCTCGGTGGTCAAAGTGACCGATTCCATCACGCTGCCGTTACAACTGACCGTTTCGGGAAACACCCAATCCACCAATACCCAAGTCATTTTACAGGTGGATCCCCGGCTTGAAGGCATCCAACCCAGTCCTGACGCCACCTACGACGCTACGGCACATACCGTAACCTGGTGGTTGGGCGACCTCCAACCCGGCACCGTGATCCCACTCGAGGTCACCGCAACCGTCCACCCGGACGCCCCGAATGGCGCCAAACTCATCGACGTCGCCTCCGCCGTATCCGACCAGGCAACCGTCAATACGAACCCGGTTTATCACCTTGTCAAAAAAGACGGTATCTCGGTAGAAACCACCACCGAATTGACCGAAGACCAAAATGGAGATGGTTCGATCAGCACCGGAGACGTTGTCACTATCTGCGTCGATGTTTCCAACACGGGTACCACCGAATGGAAAGACCTGACGGCCGTTGTGACCACCGACCAGAACGTGTTGGAAATCGCCGGAGATGGCTGCGGCATCGGCGGCGGCAACCCCAACGACATCGTATGGTCTTTGTGTTGTTTACCCGCGGGTGGCCAAGAATCGCGCTGCTGTACTTTCGTGGTCTCTCCGTTGACACCGGATGTAGAAACCACAATCGATGTGGCCTCCGAAGTCATTGGCAGCGACGATACCGTGGTCGCGGAAAACACAACCGACGGAATCACCTTTCAATGGGCACCTTTGGTCACATCCGTCGTGCCCACCGTGCTACCCCTTGGATATATTGGTGAGGTTGAGCTGTTTGGTGAACACTTTCCGGCCAACCTCCAGGTCGAATTCGCCGGCGGCGTCACGGTGCTCGACATCTACGTCGAGTCCGTGACCCACGCCAGAGTCACCGTAGCGGTTCCCATGTCGCAACAGGTGGGACTTACAACCGTGTTTGTCGGGGACACCACGTTGGAACCACAACCGGTAGGGCTGCTCGTATCACTGCCGGCTCCAAAGGTGATCTCGATGGACCCCATGGTGTTGGCACCTGGGCAGACAACCACCATTACAGTAGAAGGGGAGTGGCTGGATACCGGGTTGACCCTCACAAGCAGTGCCGGCACCGTTTCGAACGTCGTGGTAACCAACAACACAACCGCAACCTTCGATCTAAAAGCCCCCGAAGCCGCCCAAGAAATCACCGTGACGTTGACCACCGAGACCGGCTCGGCGACCTTTGAAGAACCGCTTGTGGTCTACGGCCCAACCCCAGAGTCGTGTGTTGCCTTGGAACGTCTTGATATACAACAAATCGCGATTACGGGTTATGGTTTTCAGGGCGACGAGCTGATTTCACTGGGACCGGGGATCACCATTGGCGAATTGTCGATCAGCGACACGGTTATCTTAGCAACCATCGAGATTAGCGAAACCGCACCGCTGGGATTGTGCCCTCTTGAGGTGACCTCGCCCACCACAGGCTATTCGGCAACACTGGCCGACTGTGTTGCCATCCTCAACCCCGAACCGGTTGTCGATACGTTGTTGCCCCCGGCCGGCAGTCCCGGGTCGGTTGTGACGGTGACCATCCTGGGTGACAACTTGTATGCCCCGATTGGAGCTTCGCTGGAAGGTCTGCTCATTACCAATATCGTGCCCGTAGACCCGACGACCGCTATTGTTGAAGTGTTTATTCCTGAATGGGCCACCATCGGAGGTCATGACCTGACGTTATCGACCCAGTGGGGCACCACACACATCAACAATGCGTTTACGGTCAGCAACTTCTACGTTACGAGCCTCAGTCCATCGGTCGGCGACGTCGGGCAAACCGTCGTGGTCGATATCGTCGGCAGCGGTTTTGAAGCCGGAATGACGTTGTCATTGGGGGAAAATATCGGGATTTTACCGTTGATTATCGAAAGCCCCTATATCGCCAAAGCGACCGTCACCGTTGCTCCGGATGCGCCCCATGGTCCACGTAACGCGGTTTTCCAGCTTCAAAATCAAATCTGGATGGTACAAAACGGATTTTCCGTCAACAATGTGAAACCCATCATCACCCAAATCAAACCCGGCGTCGTATCTCCAGGAGGGGTCGGCACCATCAACATCATCGGGTCTGGGTTTTTACCCACCTCCGTTGCGACCATCGAAGGCAGCCAACCTATCAGCACACTCTTGTATAGCGGCGTGTTGAAGCCGACCGTACAACTGCCGACCCAGCCGGGCCTTTATGATGTCACGGTGGCCAACACCAACCTTTCCACCACCGCGGCAAATGGATTGATCGTCTATGGGGCAACCCAGTGCACAGGCGCGACCCTTCTTCAGGGAGAACAAGCCGTCATCACGGTATCCGGTTTCGGATTTTCTTATGCCCCCAAAGCGACGATCCACAACAAAGTCGTGGTGACCCAAGTCACAAAAAAATCAACAACATCGCTTGAGTTGTTGTTATCGGTGGCCGCAGACGCCCCCATTGGAACCTATCCATTACGGCTGGATCAATCGATTGGTGTGCTCAGCGCCACGATGCCCGATTGTCTGACCGTACTTCCGGCCAACGGACAAGCGCCGTCGGCACCGACGGTGGCGGAAATCACGCCGTCCTCATTGACCGCGGGCACCAAAGTCGATGTGTTTATCAAAGGCACCGGTTTTGGAGTCGGCACGGTTGTTGATTTTGGCCCTGAAATCACCATCACAGGTCAAACAACACTGTCCGACACCTTGTTAAAAACCAGCGTGGCCGTTTCGCCAACCGCAAAGCCGGGTCCGATCGATGTGGTGGTGGAAACAACCGCCGGCGAGGTATTGGTACCCGCCGGGATCACCCTTGTTCAGCAACCGCTAACCGTAACGTCACTGAGCCCGTCGTTGTTGACTTTGGGTAAAGACGAAACCATTACCCTCAACGGCACCGGGTTGACATCGGCCACTTCGATTGATTGTGGCGGTGCCGGCAAAATCATCGCCCAGGCCGTGGCGAGCAACACCAAGTTGACGTTTGGAATCAAAACAACGTTAACGCCTGGGCTTTACAACTGTACGTTGACCAATGGCGGTGAAACGATCACGTTGACCAACGCGGTAACGGTATTCGGCATTGCCCACATCACCCCCAACTATGTCGGTAAAGGTAATGCTGTGGCCGCATTGTTATCCGGCGGCCTGCCGGAAGGAACGTTGGTCCTTGTAAACGACCACATTGACGTGACTCCGGGCCCAACGGTAGGTCCGTATACCACCGCCACCATTTCCGCGGATTACGATGCGACGTTGGGAAATCATGACGTCACCGTGAAACTCGGTAAGTTAACCCACACATTGAGCGGCGCACTGACCGTGACCCCAGGCGTTGCCGTTGTGAGCCTCGTCCGCCCAACCGCGATGGAATTAAACCAGGCCCAAGAAATCGAAATCACGGGATTTAATCTCGACGGATGTACGGCAACGATTTCCGGAGCCATTACAAACGGCGTGGTGTCACAAACCGATTCGACCAAACTGATGGTATGGGCCATGTCGACCAACGAACCCGGTACCGCCGATCTGCTGGTGGAGTGCCCCACGGGATGCCTCGATTTTCCCGGCATTCTGAACAGCGTTTATGTGCCGGAAATGCCGCTTCCATCCGAAGCCAACATCACCATTACACTTCCGGGCACCAGCGCCAACTATCCGTCGTTTACCGATTCGTTGGATATTGAAGTGCAGGCGACGGTCACCGGCATTACGCTGGGCGCGGACGCAAGCATTCTTTGGTATGTCGACGGAATTTTGTTTGGAGAACAAACGGATACAAACAAAATCACCCTGGCCAATGTTTCGTCGGGAATGCACACGATCACGGCGGTTTTGGTAGACAAAACCAAAAAACAACTGCCCGGCAAAAAAACCAAAGCGACATCCAAAGTGACCGTTGGAAAGTCGTGTAACAACAACGACGACTGCGACGACGGCAACTCCTGTTCCAAAGAGTGGTGCAAAGCCGGAATTTGTAATTATTACGATTCCGATGTGTTCAAAGCCAAGTTCTGCTGCCAGTCGGATATCGAATGTGGGTATGCCGCCAAATGCAAAAACAACCAATGTGTCAGTTGCGAAACCGATGAAGACTGTTTTGATGGCGTGGCATGCACCATTCATAAGTGCAACTCCATCAACAACACCTGCGTCAACAAAAGCCTGATCGGGTGTTGTATTCTTGATTCCGACTGCAACGACAACAACCCCTGCACCAAAGATTCCTGTGCCGACCACCAGTGTGTACACAGCAAAGAATCGATCAGTTGTTGCCAGGTAGCCCAGGACTGTGACGATGGAAATCCTTGCACCAAGGATTACTGCTACAAAAATGCGTGTAAACAAATCGAAGTCCCACTTTGTTGTACCAAAGACAGCCAATGTAGTGACAACAAAGACTGCACCGCTGACTGGTGTGATCCGGTGACTTTGCGATGCGATCACAAGTTCGTCAAAGAGTGTCCCTGCGGTAAACCAGGCGCACCGAAGTGTTGTACAGGCAATATTGACTGTTTCGACGGCGATGCCTGCACCCAAGACCTATGCGACGTGGAAAGCGGCACCTGTACCAACAAACCGACTTGGTGTTGTAAAAACGCCGTCGATTGCGACGACGGCATTTGGTGTAACATAGACGCCTGTATCAACGGCGAATGCCGATATGGACCCAATCCGATTTTCGACGTGCCGGTGAAATGGGGTGTGATGAATGAATGTTGTGTCGACGACCCGAGCAAAGCCGCAAAATATGCAAGTTACCTCGATTGCGACGACAACGACCCGTGTACGTTGGACATTTGTGATCCGATCACCCAGATGTGTGACCACATTGAAACCGACGATCCCAATTGTTGTACCTGGCCGTCGGAGTGTAATGATGGCGACCCGGCCACGATTGACGCCTGCGTCAACGCCCAATGCCAGTTTACGTTGAACGACCAATATTGCGAATCGGCAGCGGATTGTGATGACGATCACGGGTGCACGGTGGATATTTGTGGGTCAGACAATACATGCAGCCACTATTTGCTGGATGACTGTTGTATTTCCGATACCCAGTGTGGCGACAAAGACCCATGCACACTCGACATTTGTAATCAAACAACCCAACACCGAATGTGATGACGGCAACGGATGTACCGCGGACCAGTGTATCAACAACTCCTGTCGGTATACGGCCATACCCAATTGTTGTGCCACAGTCGCCGACTGTAAAAACGGACCGGCTTGTACTACGGCGTCGTGTGTCGCCGGAAAATGTTTGTTCACGCCGGTGGCCAACGCATCGGAAGCCGGGTGTTGCAGCAGTCACGGGGATTGTGTTGACAACGATCCGTGTACCAATGACCTATGTGTGTTGGGAAAATGTGTCAACAAACCCAGTTTGAGCTGTTGTTATAGTGCACTCGACTGCGACGACGGCAACAGTTGTACCAAGGACCTGTGTGTTTTTGGTAAATGCAAAAACGCAGCAACATTGGGGTGTTGCAGCCAAGACTCCGACTGCAACGACAACAACGAATGTACCGACGATACCTGTGTCGCCGGCAGTTGTAAGTTTACGGCCTCTCAATCCTGTGCCGAACCGTTGCCCTTGGTCAGCGACTACAGCGAACTCAGTGTGGAGGCCAGCGGATGGAGTTTTTACCACGAAGGTGTCGACAAACCAGGGCCGTGGGTACTCAACAACGGAAAAGCGGTCTTCGCACCGGCAAAAACGGCGGCTCCATACCGGTCGTATTGGGTGTCGCCCCCCTTTGATGCAACCGGGGTCAGTGTGATCACCGCCCAGTTTGACTTGACGTGGGTATCCACCGGTAATCCGGTGACGTTGTCGGTCAAAGTGCGTAAATCAGCAACCGATCCATGGGTCACCATGGCTCAAGCAACGGCTTTGGAGTCGTTCACCAAACTGTGGAGCGTACAATGCAACACCGAGTTGGCCAATGCACCAGCCGGTCAGGTGGCGTTGGTAGTGGATTCGGCCGGACCGGGCGGATACCAAGTGATCTTAGACCGATTCATGGTGGACGCCGGCTCGGCCCCAACTTTCCCTGCCGGCAATACGCTCCCCTTGATCACGGTTGCGGCGGGAGGAAAAACGTTGGCGGAAGTGGTGGCGGCAGACGGCGATGGCGACATCGTTACGTTTTCGTTGACGTTGGCCCCAGCCTGGGTATCGCTGAAAGGATATCTGCAAGGACCCCTGGGTTATTACACACAACTATTGGTTCAACCACCCGTCGGTACCGCTTTGGAATCCAACGTGTTCAAAGTACGGGCGTCAGACGGTGTGTTGGAAGCGGAAACCCAGGTGAAAGTCACCGTATATTGAAATAATAGAGGTGACCACGCCGCTTCGAACCCTTCCCGGTGCCTTGGTAGGAGGGGTTGAGACTGCTTCGAACCCTTCCCGGCGCCCCGGTAGAAGGGGATCAGGCTGCTTTGAACCCTTCCGGCCGCGTAGGTAGAAGGGGATCAGGCTGCTTTGAACCCTTCCGGGTGCTTTGGTAGAAGGGGACGAGGCTGCTTCGAACCCTTCCGGGTGCTTTGGTAAGGTGTAAACGGCGATTTTAGCCGGTGCTCCGACAACAGATGTTGAGGTTCCCGATTTGGCGTGTTATCGTCACCATCGTTCACCCGCTGTTGGTGACAAATCAGCAATCCAACCGTTTTTACAACATCATTCCCAATACGGATAGGAGGAAAAAATGTATCTGCCTCGTTCCACTTCGGCGCCAACTGCTCGGCTGCGCCATGCCAAATATGCGGCTCGTTCATTACGACGCGCTGGTTTCGATACGGAGTCCACCACGATTACCGCTGCTGCCAACGTGGTGCGGAGTAAACTGGCGGACGCTCAAAAAGCAGATGATCACTTAAGTGAAATGTTGGCGGATCGGGATCATGTCGATTCCCGCCTAGACGACGTCGGTGGGGAATTCCGGTTGGCCATTGGTTCCCGCACGTCGACTGCCATGACCGAAAAACCGTACACGGATATTTTTCACCAAGGTGCCCAGTGGGTATTGACCGCACCGATCGACGAAAACAGCAAACGATACGAAGAACTGCTGGCCCGCGCCGAAGAATATCTGACCGCAGACGATCTGGCGCTAATCACGTTACAACAAAAATTGCCGCCGCTGCTCATCGAGTGGAAAACCCAGTTGCAGAATGTGGACAACGCCCGCACAAAACTGGCCTTGGCGCTGGCCGCCGTCGATACCGCCGAAGAAGATTACGACCGGGTTGTGGAAAAAACCGCGGCCCTGCTGACTGCCGAATTGGGCAAGTCCAAAGTGCAACGACTGTTTCGCGCCGTGGACCGGTAAGGCGGAATTCTTACAGGCTTAAGAAGGTGTTTGGGTAAAAAAATCCAGTAATTGGAGTAGAACTGTTCGAGTTGGTTGGGCTCGGAGGAAGCCCTGAATCCTCATGCTCTCCGGCCATCGGACCGAATGCGTACGCTGGATTCCGAGATGATGACGACTTTTCCCGCGAAATCATCGCGATTGAGGCGGGTCACGATCTCGATGAGGAACGTGTTGGTTTGTGTTGTCGGCCACGAGCAGGGCAGACGGACTACTACGATTCCGGGGTGGGTTCCTGGTCGAAAACGCCGAACGTTTCCAAATCCAACGTCTCGCGTGACTATCACTCGCGAGGTTGCGCAAGCGTGCTTCAGAACCTCGTCATCTGCGCAACCACCCAGACCTTCGTCTCGTACGTGAACGACGTCGAATCCGGCATGCGCCAGTTGATGGCAAAACGACCTCGGTAAATTTTCGTCCACAAGAAAACGTGTCAATCAACTCACCGCCCTGGTTTGGTCTTCGGCTAGAATATTGGCCGCATAAGCGAGGGCTGCAAGGACATCGTCGTGTGTGATGTCATATTCTTGACACACATCCTCGATCAACATTCCGCCTGCGAGTTGGCCGAGCACCAGTTCTACCGGGACCCGGGTACCGCGAATTGTCGGGCGACCCGACAGAACTTTTTCGTCAATCGTTATCCGATGCGCGATTTCTTTTTCTTTCATGACTCCTCTCTCCTTCCCGCATGACCTCTACTCCGAATTGTCGCGGATCTTAGGACGGGGCGCAAGCAGGGGAACTTTTGGCAAGCCGGATTTTCGCCGAATCGCCCGAAAAAAATCCTGAGTCATATCGGGAACATGGCGCAGGGATTTTTGCGGGCGAGGCGGCAAAATACGGCCATGACAAAAATTTCATCTAAAAACACCAGCCACCTAGGGCTCCCGCAACTCTCCTGGATATCCCGTTACCACGTAAATACCCCACACCGCCGGGTCGGACCAGGTTCCTCCCCGGCTTTGTAGTTGCAGTTGTGCCCTTCTTAAACCTTCGGCGGCATCCGAATCCCCATTGGTTTGTTCGAGCCAGTCGGCCAGAAGCGGGGTGATCTGTTCTGTTGTGGTGACCGGCAATTCCCACAGCGGAGCGATCACCGCTGTTGCTCCCGCCGACAAAAAGGCTCGGGCGATGTTGTCCATCTGGTCTCCCGGTGCGGATTCGGTTCTTGCCGCTTCACAACTTTGTAAGATAACAACGTTGCTTTGTATTTTTGTGCCGGCGATATCCCGAAGCCGCATTTTGCCGTCATGGGTTCCTTCGGCCACCAGTTGTAATACCGACTCTTCCGGATGGTCGGGGTTGTAAAGCCCATGCGCTTTCACATAAACCCAGTTTGCGCGGATACCTTGTTGGACTTCTTCCACGGTTTCGGCAAGTTGCGGACGGGACTGCTCGGCGAGGCCCAACAGTTGTTTTTCCCGTTTGACCGGAAACTGTGTGCTGTCGACCACCATCGCTCCCCCTTCCGGCAGCGCGCCGCGGGCTGTTGCGCGATTTTTCAGCAACACCAGATGGCTCACATTGGGAATCGTGGCGGTCGACACCACCTGGAGCAACGTGCCTTCGGCAACCGGCAGGGTCGAAAACGGGATCGAATGGAGTTCCCCTCGCGGTACCCACAATAACCGCTGTAAACGCTGCGTCCCCGGCGGGCAGACCTGCTCCGGTGTTCCCCCGACGTTCGCCCACTCCGAACACCCCAGTTCGTGTACAAACGGACCCAACAGCATGTCGGTTAGCTCCTTGCCCAATTGATGCCGCTTCTGGATGTCTTCTTCGGCCTCCAGAGGTCCTCTTTGTAACCACTGCCGATAGGTTTTTGCTTTTTCGGTCCATCCCGTAGCCTCGGTGGTCGCCAGAACAACCCGGTCGTTGCGGATCCATAACAGGACCATCGTGTTGTAGTCGTCCAAGACATCGAGATGTAACAGGGCGTCTTTGGGATGCAGAACCCGCAAAACTTCCGGAAGCGGTGTAAACGGCGGTGCCACCTCGCCGGCGTTTACACCCAACCGAACATGACCCAAGGATTGGTACCGTTGTAATAACCCGATGTCTTTGGACCGCTCCATCGCCGCAAACACCAGATTTTTTCGTTCATAACGAACCGCAAACAACAACGTTTCCTGAAGCCACTCGCCTACGTTTTTGTACAACGCGGTTTGATCCTCCCCCGTTTTGGCCGCCATCCACAACTGCGGCAACGTGTCCAAAAACCGGCTGAAGTAGGCTTCTGACGTGTCCAGGTCTCCGGCTGCGGCAAACGCCTGCGCACAAAAATAAGGGGTCATCAGCCGGGCATACAACGTTGCCGATTGTTCCGCCGCTTCGATAGCCCATTCCGCCCATTTGCCGATTTCGGCTGCCGCCGTACCTTGCCGGACACGGGCTTCAAACCAGGCCCGCAACGCCACCACTTTGGCAAATACCCCCAACAAAGCCGACCGTTCCGCGCCGCCTGTTGTGGCCAATTTGGTTTCCAGCCGCTCGTTTGCAATGGCCACGGCCAACACAAACGAGCCGGGGTCTTCCCAAAACCGCTTTTCCGGTGTGCCCAAAAACGCCAACCCCCCGGATACCGTTCCCAACGTCAGGTCCGCTTTTGCCGCCTGCGCCAATTCCAACGCCCGCAATCGTCGGGAAACCGCTACCCCCGAGGTTGCCACGTCATCACAGTAAAGGGCGTGTTCGCTGTAGTTGTTCCACAACAGGGCGCCGATACATTGCCCTGAAAATGGTTTGTCGAGTTCGTGCGCGGCTTCGAGTTCGGCAATTCCTTGTTTTAAGTGGATTTCCGACTCGTCACAGCGGCGGTTGGTCAACGCGATGGTGCCGATTCTTAAATGAGCAAACGCACGAGCCTGCGCTAGCGACCGGCGGGGTTTTGTATCGCATCCCACGATTCCCACCCGGGTTGGCTCCAACCCAAATCGTTCCCAGGGAAGCAGTTGGTCAAGCGCCGACAAAGTTTGCCAAAACAACCGCTCGTTGGTTTTGTCCGGCAGGGTCCAATAAGACGCATCGGCAAATTCGAGGATCATTTCTGTGGGCAACTCCCCAGAAACGGCCGTTTCCAGGGCATGAGTCATCGTGCGAGCATCGGCAAAGGTTTCGGCTTGTCCCAACGAACGGGCAGCAACCGCACGATATCGCCCCAGCACAATCCGATCCCTCACCGAAAGAGCCGGCGAAATCGGTTTGGTTTGGGCCAAAACAGAATCCCAATCTCCGTCACAGGCGGCATGACGAACGGGATCGAGAGGTGACGGGGTCACGGAAGGAGTTTCCGGAGAACAACCGGTTGTAAAAAGCAACCACGCGGTTCCCCAAATCAACAAAGAGCGTCGGTGTTGTGAAGTGTTCAGAGGATCATTACTTCGTGTTGCTCATCATGCCACTGGTATCAAACGAACTGGTCGAAGTGGTGGAGCCACCGTGGTTGATTCCCGCGCTGATCGATACCGAAACCCGGTCGAAAACCGTGCCGTTGGTATTCACATAAGCGTATCCATAATCATAAGGGGACGACAAGATAAGGGATACATTGGTAATATTGGTGCTGCCCACGAGACTGCCGCCGCTATAAAGCCGGACCGTGCCGATGATGCCGTTGGATGGAAGCCGAAATTGCCCGGAATCGCAGCCGGCATCATAAGACGACACACACCAGTTCATTTTGATTTTTAGTTTTGGAACATAGTTGACCGTGACTTTGGTGGCAGAAATAGGCGAGACATCTCCGCAGAAACTCGCTGCATTATAGGAGACAAAATTACAGCCTCCCGAAAACCAACTGCAATCATAATAAGGCTCATTGGCGTCACCAAAGGTTCCCGATCCACCCCAGGTCTGGGCGATTTTTAACTCATTGGATTCCTGCGATTCTACTTCGTCCATCTCTTCGGGACCATAATCGCAGGCGATAACGCCAATAGCGAACAACGATAACAAACCGATCCGTGTTGTTGCACCGAACCAAGATCGATTGAGTCCAGATATGTCCATTCGATTCGAAGTCATTAGCGAGTTCATTTGTTGCTCCTGTTAAAAATCTGCCCACCGCGTGCGGCTGTATCGCACCAATTCCAGCGTCCGTCAAACTCGAACACCGTGTCGATTCCTATTACGAATCAGCACCGATTGATTGAACGGCGATTTTTGTCATGCAAAATGATTGCCAATTAATTTGTCGGCGGTCGATCAGCGCAGTTGAACACGGGTGGGGCCGATCAGCCATTGAACACCGGCATGGGATTCGGGCGAAAAAGTTGTTTGAGATACTCGACTTAGCTCAATACGTTCAGCATCCGTCAACGGTTTTTGGGAAACCGCCCACCACAATGTGAAGCTTTGTCCAAAGTCCGCAAGCAGCGCTGCGGGCACCGAAACCGTAGCATTGTCACGTGACACTGTTACGATAATCCCCGTACGCTCCGTTTGTCCGGCGTCTTTGAGGTGCAGTGTTACAGTCTGGCCTTCATCGACGGCATCGACAGCCGAGGTTTCTACCGCCGTCCACCAGGCAATCCCCGTGCCGGCTGTGGACTCGACCCATACCGTAACCACCGAGGGTGAAACCAGCGGCGCGATCACCCCCGCGGACACACGTATGGTTTCCCGGGTCGTTACCGACACGGTCGCTCCGTCAACAGTATGTTGTTCCGGGTCGCCCAATACTTCATTTGACACCACAGACACCAATGGTGCGATCCGATGTCCCTGCGAGCCGATTGGAGCGGGACCCACCATCATTCGATAGACCGCAACACCTCCCACCAACACCACAATGGCCGCCGCCATGGCCCACAACGTACGGTTTTGGGTCCACTTCCGCCGAGAAGCCAGAACAATCACCTGCGCCTCGGCGGGTGTTGCCGCCTGCCCGTTGTCCCGGCTGTCCAACGAGCCCAATTCGTTCATGACGTCAGACAACAACTCATCCAATCGTTTCAGGGTTTCGTTGGGTTCAACAGGAGGGAGCCGCGCGGTCAACTCATACGCCGCAGCGAGGCATTCGGGGCATCGCGAAAGTTGGGCGACGAGATGGTTCCGGTCGATTTCCGGGTCACCCACCGCAAAAGAATGGATTCGTTCTTCGTGTTCCGCAGTATGTTGTGTTGCCAATCGTTCCACGTTGCGTATGAACCTACTTCTTTTTGTCGCCGGCAACACCGGCGACCACGGTAACTTACCGGTCCGGTACTGCCCAACTCATCAGTTGTTTTACTAATTTAGCGCCGCGATGGCACGCATTGCTGGCCGATCCAGGTGGCCAACCCAACGCTTTTTGTGCCTCCGGAGCACTTCCCAACTCAAAGGTCAGCAATACAAAGTTGCGTTCCTCTTCGCTTAACTTTCCGAGCAAAGCATGAAGCGCCGCTGTTTTCTGCCGGGCGGCGATCTGGTCTTCCCCCGACGGCGCCGAATCGGTCAATTCCGGTAATCCCGGTTTGTCATGGTCGGTATCCCGCGAATCGTCCAGCCACTCCCGTTTTTTGATCCCGGCATCCATCACCAGTCGATGAAGGGTCTGATAAGCATAACCAAACAGCTTTTCGTCAGACCAGGTTTCGATTTCCGCCGTTCCATAAGCGGTCAGCAACCGTTCCACAACAGACTGGGACAAATCTTCGGGCAGGGGCATCCCCGCCTTTTTCGGCAGACGGCTCGTCATGACACGGGCGCGCCGTTCCAAATGTTGGGTGAGTGAGAGTATTCGGGCGTTGTTTACCATGGCGGGTCCCAAACGAAACCGCGCCATAGTGCCAACGCCACCCCAATCCGTCAACATTTGTCACACACACGTTTGGTAAACGGACCAGAACGCGCCGATTGATCATTACAAATCAAAAAAGTGGGGCCACCTCTTCTTTTTTTGAGATTGTGATTTTTTTGTTCAATCCACAAACCGACGTCCGTTACGCACCATGAAGGCGGTCAACATGGGGTTGCCGTTTTCATAATTGCCCTCGCCCGGATTTCTCCCAAGAGCGATCCCAATCCATGGAGCCGTCATGTTGCGAACAGCCGTATTGTCTCTAATGTCTGCCTTATTTGTTCTCACTTTAGGCGCAAACAACGCCTCTGCGCTGATCAACTGTGGCGCAGATTGTGATTATCCCGAACCGGTGCTGCCGCTGTGTACATCTACTTGTACGACCAGCACATCGTGCACAAAAGGTTGTGGTCAATCGACCTCACCAGGAGAGTACGAATACTCCACCTGCGGCGCCTTCGGGGTGTGTGCGAAAACCACCACGACCACCACGACACCTCCGGCCGGTACTTCTCAGACCATTTGTTCCACCCAAACACCGACCAGTGCGTCGAGCATCAGCAAATCGGCCAGCAAAGCCGAATCTTTCGGCTCGTCTTTTGTAGGCGCTTCTTACTCCGTTTCCGCTTCGTTGACGGGTACAGCCGCCACTTCCACCACACCGACGACCATTAAAACGGCGGCCAACTTGGCGGCCAACGCATCGCTGTTCTGGAAAACCTTCCAACTCGCCAAAGGCGATTTTCAGACCACCGTTAAAACCGGCGTTTCGGCCACGGGAAGCCTTGCGTTGTACATCGTCGGCATCGTCAATTATTCAACCACGTTCAGCCAGCCACTCACTTTGACCAAATCGTTCAGCAAAACCTTCTTTTCAGCACAACACACGGTTTCGATTCTTGGTTTTCCCATCACGGTAAAAGGTTCGGTTGCCGGATCGGCCGGTTTTACCCTGTCGGGTGGACCCACGTTGTCGGGCGGCACCGCCAGCTTCACTCCGTTTGCCAAAGCCTATGCTACCGCCAGTGCTTCAGTGGGTGCCCTTGGAGTCGGTGCCGGTGTTTCCGGAACCATCACGATGGTCGAATTGAATGCCCCGGCTGTGTTGGATGCCTACTTTGCCAACGGCAACCTGGGTTGGGCCATTTCGCTCAAAGCTGTGCTCAAAACGTTGGCCGGCTCACTCAAAGTGTTTGTGGAATACATCTTCGATTCGTCGTCCTGGACGATCTTCTCGTGGAGTGGTTATTCAAAAACCTACACGATCATCGACCAAAAAGGCTGCACCAAGCTGATTCAATCGATTCTTTCCGGCACGTTGAGCAAGATCTAAGCAACGGCCACAGGGGGGATCGTTTTACCACTTTTGACCGCCACGAGTTATCGCCATGAAAACCTTCCGCTGGTCCTTTTTTGTTGTTGTTGTACTCCTGTTGGCCGCTGCTGTTTGGTCGGCGTGGTCACCCAGTCGCCCTCAAGTTGTCTCATCGTCTCCATCAACACGTAGTGAGGTTGTTGAACCGCTTCGGGAGGCAAAGTCAAACGAGCAACGGCTGTCGGAAACGACGGGAGTGCTTTCGCAGGCCAAAACCAAACCCGCCGTGGGAATTCCATCAAAACGGGCAGCACGGGTGGGAGCCCAATGGCTTTATGATGTGTCGATAAGCCGCACCCTGACGTTGGGAGCCGATTCGGAAAAACAGGGCGACATCACGCTCAACGTAGCGGGATTACTCAATTTGACCGTCGCCAATGTCGAAGAAGGGATGATTCATTTACATGCGGTGATGGACAACGTCCGGTTTGGAGGGGAATCGAGCGGCGGAACCCAGGCCGATCCGGACGTGATCCGAGCGCTGGAGAAAGCCATTGAGGTTCCGTTTTTTGTCACCATCGATACCACCGGTCGGGTCGAAGCGGTCCATTTTCGTACGGGAACCGATGAGATGGCCCGGGGGCTGTTAAAGTCGGTGGTGACAACAGGTCAAATGGTGTTGCCGACGGCTGCGGGCATTTCGTCATGGGAGGTCGAAGAAACCGATTCGACGGGGGATTACCGTGCCCGCTACCAAGTCGATGCCGACGGAAAACGGCTTCAGAAAACCAAGTTAAGTTACGTGCGGCTGGCGACGGCTGCGGGTCTGGTCGATTCCGGCGCCGGCGTCATGCGTATGGACACCATCACGTTTCGGGGAATGTATGAACCACGGTCCGACGGGTGGCCAGAGACCATCAACGAATCGGAAGAGCTGACGTTGGCTTCGTCGTCGAAGTTGCCGGCGTTAAAAACAAGGGGGCAGGCGCGATGGTCATTGGTGTCGACCGGCAACAATCCGGCGTTGGTGGACACATTTCAACGGGAATGGTCGCTGCTTGAAACCGCCGAGTTGGCGAAAATCGAAGGGGTTACCGCGACGGACAAACAACACGACCTGGCATTGGTTGGCGGGGAGCCGCTGGCGGTGATGTTGGGGAGTCTCGCGGCGTTGCCCGCCGATGAAACTGCGGACGCAGAACGGGCAGGATTGATGGTTCGGGCTTCGGCGGCATTGCGGTTGGAACCCAAAGAGGCAACACGGGTTGGTGCGGAAATTCGTAACAATGCGGCGGCTCCCCATGTTGGAACCCTTCTTGGGGCATTGGGGGGAGCGAATACCCCGGAAGCCCAACAAACGTTGGCTGACCTGTTAAAAGACACCAACCTGCCGGCCCAAGTCCGTGCCGACGCGGCAGCACATTTGGGACAATCGACTCTGACCGACAAAGCCCACGTGGAAACGTTGTGGGATGGGGTCCAAGATCCAGATTTGGACGTTCATTCCCAATCTTTGTTGGCGTTGGGAGCTTCAGCCCAGGGATTGAAAACCGAACATCCCGAAGTTGCCAAAAGTGTTACGGAAAAACTGATGGAGTATTTTGCGACAGCCACGACAGATGAAGACCGGGTGCTTACATTACAAGCGTTGGGAAATACGGGCGATGCCGCCATGGTACCCACCTTGGAATCCGCAATCGTGTGGCCCAATGAGGTAGTGCGTGCCGCAGCCGTCATGGCGTTCCGATTTGTGCAACATCCGGCCGCCGAACCATGGATCACAACGGTGATGGTGCACGACGAATCCAACCTGGTACAAAAAGCGGCCATGGCCGCGGGTATTTTCCGCCCGTTTTCAGCGATGGCCATGGCGTTGGAAGCGGTCCTTAAACAGGATCCGGCGGCCGACGTACGGCATGCCGCATTACAAACACTGGCTGCACAATTGCCCAACGCGGTGGTGGTGTTGCCGGCGATTACGTGGGTTGCCGAAAACGACGCCGATGAAGAAATAAGACTCGCCGCCGCCCAAATTCTCGAAGGTGCCGCGGGGTTGTAGGTCGGCCCCTCACCCGAACGTCACCCCAACGATATCAATCCAGATTGATGCAGGTTACGTCCTCAAACAACGCGATGTTGTTTTCTTCAAGACATTCCGATGTTACTCCCTGCGTGCCGCCAAAATCGCCCAACACCCACACATCGATAGGTCCCAACGTCTGCGGTTCGATTGTACAACTGATCGTTTCACATTCATCCGGGGCCAACGTGACCGTCGTTTTTTTCAAACACAAAATCGTACCGTTGTCCGACGGATCCCCCGCAAAAAACGCCACCGGCACACCTTGGCCGGCCGGGGCTTTGCCGCGGTTACACACTTCGACCGGGATTTCCAGTTTGCCGGAGGTGTTGCAATCATACAAAACACCGGGATCAACCGTGATGTCCGTAGCCAAGGTGGGATCGCCCGTGCCTTGGGCGTTTTGGCGGAAATTGTTGAGATTCGGCGAAGTCCAGTTGGGGACCAAACTGCCGCGAGGAACGATTTTTCCGGTGTTGGTCACCTCGGTAATGGAATAGACATGCTGATTCCAAATCGGGCGACTGTTGACCCACCCGTCGGCGAAATCACGATACACCCGGATTCCTTTGCTGGGGCCTTGATGGGTTGCGCGGCATACATTGCCTTTGCCGGGGGTATTGGGCAGGGGCGCGACACAGGTATAACCACTGCCGGTACCGCAGTCGGACGTGGTGACACAGCGGCAAAAACCAACAACACAATTGGGGATTGCACCGGGGCAGTCGGCATTGTCCTCACACCGCAGACCACGATGAATGGGATCGAGGGGGGCACACGTGGTACCACAGTTGGTGTTGGCGCCAACTACAATTTCGCTGCGAAGGTCTCCGTCGGTATCGGCAATGACTGGGTTTTCATACCAGGTACAACTGGTGCGGGACTGGCTATACAGCACTTCGCCGGATAACCCATCGTAAACACGGGTGTAACATTCGTCGGCGTACACCGCCTCGGCAACCCCATCGGCCTCGAAGTCAAATACGCTGGAGCCGGTTTTGTTGCTGGAGGCGTCCTGGCTTTGGCGGGTCCACAATACCCCGGCCGCAGAACAGCCGAGCGGGACCGGGGAGCCGACACAATCAAAATCAAACACGGTAAACGCGCCATAACCGGCGGCCGCGAATTCGGCTTTCCCGTCGCCATCAAAATCGCCGATGGTGGGCGGGCCCCCATAACCCGGCGTGTTGGGCACAAAGCTGGGCAGAATATACGGGCCAAAGATCGTGGTGCCGTCGAGGCGGGTGACCCGCGCTTCACCGTTTCCTACCAATACCACCTCCGGAATGTTCGCGGGCAAACCGGCTACCGGGTAGTTGCCGAAATCGGCGATGGCAACGAATGTGCTGGGCACACCCGTGGCTTTGTAATAGGCCTCTTTGACCCAACTTCCGGCTGTGGCGGTGCCGGAATAGGCCCAGATCGCATCGCCGGTGACCAGTTCCGGCTGGCCGTCCAAATCGACGTCGGATACCACGCTAAAGTTACCTGTTCCGACCCCGGCAAGCGGTTTATAACCTAAGTTATCGGCGATCACTTTCCCGGTATGGCTGAAAACAACCGTTCCCATGACGATTTCGGGTTCGTCCCCTCCGGTGATGTCGACCAAAGTCGGCCCGTTCCAACGTTGTTCTCCGGATGCCAACGCAGAAACGGTGCCGTCTTTGCCGACACCGGTCCAATACAACACGAAGTCGGTTTTGGCGGCGTCCCAACGAAACGCGACAAGGCCCCCTCCTTCGCGGAAAGCGACGATTTCCGGGCGACCATCGGGTGCCAAATCGAGGTCACCAATGGCAAGGGGAGCAGCACCCACCACCTTGGCATCATCAATGGTAGCGAGCTGGGCACAGGTGGCACCATCCAAAACCCGAATAATGCCGTTGGAAGAGGCTGCCGGAAAACTTCCGTCGGTCCCGAAGTAGCTGACGAATACAACGACCGGTTTGATGGTGCTGGGATCGGAATCGAGGTCAAAGTCGGCCACCATGGGGGTGCCCAACACCTGAACATGGTTGGGGTAGGTATCACCGGCAGGAGGACCGTCCCATTGACACTGAATCGCCGGATTAAACACACCGATTTTGGGGGCTTTGACACAGTCGTCTTGAAATCCTTTGGGACCTACGTCGTAGGGAATACACACCCCACCTTCACAATAGGTGTCGTTTAAGCATTCATTGGTTTTGGCACACGGTGGAGTCACCTCGACACATATCCCGTAAATACATGATGAACCGGCAATACAACATTCGGCTGCGGCGGTGCAGGGCTCCAACGCGCCCGCAAACACAACCGGATTGGTGTCAT
Organism: Myxococcales bacterium; assembly: GCA_013360285.1. Lineage (GTDB taxonomy): Bacteria > Myxococcota_A > UBA9042 > JABWCM01 > JABWCM01 > JABWCM01. The sequence goes on along the minus strand of JABWCM010000056.1, from coordinate 3,490 downwards.
CACAATCACCCGCCCAAGGAACCGGCAACTCGGGAGTGCCGCCACACAAACATTGACCCGTGACCTTATTACCGAATCCGTCCACATCCTGGTCGGCGTACCAAAGAAGGCATCCTTTGGCGCCCATTTCGTCGACTTCGCCGTCACAATCGTCATCCAAGCCGTTACAGGATTCTTCGCCGCCGGGGCCGACATCGGCGTCTTGGTCGTCGCAGTCGCCGTCCAAAATGGCGGTGTACGGTGCCAAAGCCGCGCAAAGACACTGGGTATCGCCGGTTAATCCGACGCCGTCTTTGTCTTCATCTTTCCAGTACTGAACACAGCCCGCAGCTCCGGCTTCGTCGATTTGGCTGTTACAATTGTCGTCAAGGGAATTACAAGACTCGGTTTGCCCGGGGAAAATGGCGGCGTTTTCTGGGGCGCAATCCTTGCCGGAAACAGCAACAAAGTCGCCCACGGGTTCACATAAGCAGGAAAAGGACCCAGGATCGCCGGCGCCGTCGTTGTCGGTATCTTCAAACCACAAGGTACAACCGTCGGCACCGGCTTCGTCAAAGGCACCGTCGCAATCTTCGTCCACACCGCCACAAATCTCCGTTTCGCCGGGAGCAATCAACGGGTTGGTGTCATCACAATCACCACCTGTCTGAACAAAGAGCGGTCCCGGTGATCCACAGGTGCAGACGCCGGACAATGCGTCACCAAATCCGTCACCGTCGCCGTCGACAAACCAGTTCTGACAACCAACCGCCCCTTGTTCATCGATTTCCAGGTCACAGTCGTCATCGGTTAAGTTACAGATCTCGTCGGCGTCGGGGTAAATTTGCGCATTGGTGTCGTTGCAGTCGGTGGTATTTGTGGCAACAAAGGGACTGTTTGGTTTACACAAACAGGGACTGGGGCCGGCCACACCAAATCCGTCGGCATCCGTATCCTTATAATAGAGAGTGCATCCCGCAGCATCGGCTTCATCAACGGTGCCATCGCAGTCTTCGTCGCCGTTGCCGCAGGCTTCAATGGCTCCTGGAAAGGCCATGGGGTTGTTGTCGTCACAATCTTCGCCAATAGAAGACCAGGCCGCGCCTTCGGGAGCACACAAACATACTCCGGAGCCAATGGCACCAAATCCATCGGTGTCGGCGTCTTGATACCATACCGTGCAGCCTTCGGAATCGGGTTCATCGACTTCGCCGTCGCAGTCTTCGTCCAGCGGCTCTTCGCCTTCGGAGGTGCAGGTTTCCGTCAAACCCAATGCACCGATAAGCGGGTCGTCGTCATCGCAATCCCCGCCCGCGTCGTTCACATAAGGATCGGCAGGGCCACACAGACATTGTTTGTCGCTGCTGTTTCCGACCCCATCTTTGTCGGCATCCGCATAGTAGATCGTGCACCCCAAGGCGCTGCCTTCATCGGTTTCCCCGTCACAATCGTCGTCGGTGCCGTTGCATGCTTCCGGAAGTGGACTTTTGGCGGAGCAGGAAAATCCTTGCGCACCCGAGCACAATTCAATGCCGGCGCAGATGCCGTGTTCGTTTTCGATCTGGCATGTGGCCCCTCCCAAACCTTCGTCGGATTCGCCGTCACAGTCGTCATCCAACCCGTTACAGCTTTCAATAGTCGGCTCGGGGGCAGTACAATCACCCCAGCCCTCACCTCCCATACATTCTTGTGTGCCGGAACAGATACCAACTTGATTTTCTGCGGTACAGGGGCGGGTGATTCCGGCTTCTTTGGCACCACAACTACAACTTTGCGAATCCGGTTTGCAGAACAAACCCCCAGAAATGTCGCCGCAAGAAAATCCCTGCGGGCAATCTGAATTTTTGCTGCAATGAATCGCGCAGGCGCCGCCTAAATCTGCGGAATAATTGGCACAAATATCCAGCAGACCGCCGCATTGTTTGGAATCCGTACACGGTTTACACAAATCGGCCATGGTGGGAAGGCACACGAACGTGACATCGGGCAAGGTGTTGGTTACCTGCGCGCAGATCCATCCATCCGGACAGGAATCGACACAAAGCTGCGTGCAGACCTTTTCCTGGTACGATTCGACACAATAACCGGATTCGCAGTCGATATTTTCGGTACATGGGTCGCCAAAATCCCCTGTGGAGGGAAGTATTTGACCCACATCAACGGTTGGGGCGCTCGTGTCGGGGAAGTTCTGGTCGGCACCTCCTAGGTCGACCACGCTCTCGACCACGTCGGGCTCCGGGGTTTGGTTGCCGCCGGTAGACGACGATTCGGAGCACGCGGAGACAACAACGACGGTGCTGAAGCACCCAATCCAACCACTGCGGAGCGACGTTCGCATAACTTTGACCTTGAGGTAACGGCGGTGACGTTTGGTTTGTGGGGTTTGTTTTCGACCCCGGCACACGTGAGCTACAGGATACCGACGGAACGGCCGAACGCCAACCCCAATGGGTTAAGACGTCGATTGGGTGTGAAGAAGAAGGGGTGCGAAGGGGTGGGACAGCGGCAAAGCCAGGGCAGTGTCAGGTAAGATAAGCTCTGTCAGCGAAAGACTGAAAGATTATGGCATGTTTGGCTCGGGCGGAGTCTCGGACGGATCACTGGAATCGGCCCCCCCTCCTTCGCCTTCAGCACCGTCGGCGGGGCCGCTGTCGGGAAACGGAATGTCTTTTCCGCCCCAATATTGAATGTCCTCGGGAAACAACACGGCGGCAACTTCGGACAAATCGTCGGTATGGCTGACTTTCATCGTCCGCATTCCGACCGAATAGAGATAATCGCCCAAAATCAAACTACGACGGACTTCTTCGCCATAATACGCGTATTCGGTTTCAGCCAACAATTCTCCGTGGTCGACAAATCCTTTTTCAGCAATTCCGGCCACAGCGTCCACCGAAAAGACGGCAAGTCCAATAGTGGGCAGGTACGGTTCTTCCATTACATCAGACGGATCGGTGTCGTCGGTCGGCTCGTCGGTCCAATCTTCTTCTGCGGGCGCTCCTGCATTGTCGTCGGGATCACCGCTTCCGGAATCATTGGACGGCGCCTCGCTGCCGGACGAACCATCGCTGGATCCGCCGTCTCCGTCATCTGTCGGTTGGGGTTCGGCACTCGGAGCATCGGGAGGCAATGCGCCGCCGGAGGTCCCGCCCCAATTCCAGTCGACGAGCGGGATGGCCAACAACCCTTTGTCTCCATGGTAATTAAACGCTTTGTGTTCATATAACGCTTCGCTGTATGCGCCTTGGGTCAACACGTGTTTATGAGCCTGCTTGGGGTTCGCGAAATCGCTGACATCAAACACCGCCACCTGGATCCCTCCGGTTTCAACCCAATCACCGTGATCGATGGTGTCCTGCCCGATTGCCAACACGTGGTCGTCATCCATCGGATGAAGGTAGGTGGAAAATCCGGGGATCTTCAGTTCGCCCACCATCTTGGGTTGGGTCGGATTCGACAAATCGAGGGTATAAAGTGGGTCAACCTGACGGAAGGTCACAACAAACCCTTT
>JABWCM010000337.1 GCA_013360285.1 Myxococcales bacterium | reverse complement strand
ACCCGAGTCATATCGGGAATATGGCGCAGGGTTTTTCGGAGCCAAGTCGGCCAAAAGTCGCCGGCACCAGGGCGCGCAGCTATTTTTTCACAGCCTCATTGTAAACAAACGTTTGTGTTTAAGTCATTGGCATTGAGGCTAAACCCTTTCACCCACTCCCAGTTTTTTGATTTTGCTTTGCAGGGTACTGGGCGGTAATCCCAACAATTTTGCGGCTCCATCGTCGCCATAAATTTTGCCTTTGGTGAGCCTTAATGTGGCTTCGATGTGTTGTTTTTGCACTTCGTCGAGTGACATGGGTTGGGTTGTTGGTTGGGTTATTTGCCCCATTGGAATTTGTTTTGCCAAAGCTGCCGGGTTCGAATCATCGACGTTTACATCTAAACATTCGGGGCCTAACCCACTTGTTGGCGACAAAATGGTTGCTCGTTCCAATACGTTTGCCAATTCTCGTAAATTACCTGGCCACTTGTAACTTAAAAGTTTGTCTATCCCTTTCGGCGTTACATAACGGCCGCTGCGGCCTGTTCTTGCGGCCTGTTCATCGAGCATGGTTGCACACAAATCCGGCAAATCCTCCAGGCGTTGGCGAAGGGGCGGTAGATGTAAAGGAAAGACCGCAAGACGGTAATATAAGTCCTCGCGGAAACGGCGGGTACGAGTCGCTTCCAACAAATCGACGTGGGTTGCCGTCAGCAGGCGGACGTCCACCTTGACGGTGCGATCGCTGCCTATCGGTTCAAACGTGCCTTCCTGGAGCACCCGCAACAATTTGGCTTGTAACTCCACCGGGAGTTCGCCGATTTCATCCAAAAGAATGGTTCCACCATTGGCGGTTTGAAACCGTCCGGCTCGGTCGCGGGTGGCACCGGTAAACGCACCTTTTTGGTGGCCAAATAACTCGCTTTCCAACAATCCCGCGGGAATAGCCGCACAATTGACTTTCACAAACGGTTTATCCGCCCGCTGGGACCAACGATGAATGGCCAAAGCGAGCCGCTCTTTCCCGGTTCCGGTTTCCCCCAACAACAAAACCGGTGTCGAGGTTTGCGCCACTTGCCTCGCTTGATGATGAAGTGTTCGCATCGTTGGGTTTTTACTTCTTTCTTCGGTTTGAGGTGCGCTACCACCGATTTCCGCTTCAAGATAACGAATCTGCTCCGTTCGTTGTGCATCGAGGCGCATCAGAACCGCTTTTTGTTCTGCGTTATGAATGGCAAGGGCCAGCATATGACCATACACTTCCACCAAGTTGACGACTTGTTCGGGATAGGTCCCACAACTTTTTCGGTCCAGAGTCATTACGCCCAACACCGCGTCGCCTGCGCATAACGGTACCACCATACAGGAATGACCATGAGGGAGGTCCAACACACCCGCAAAAGGGTCACCGTCACCGTGCATATGGTCGTAATCGGAAAACGCCCGAGCACGCCGGGTGTCCAGGGCTTCCCGGATCGACGGAAATCGGTCCAGAGACAATGAATGCCCCTGGAGAACGGAAGTTGCGAGTGGTCCTCGCGCCGCCCGGATCACCAGATCCTCCCCCGCAATTCGAAAAATGGTAGCAAGATCATAAGGGCATAACCGCTGGAGCCAGTCCAGTCCTCTACGGAGTAAATGATCGATGTCGTTGTCGGTGACTACGATGCGGGCCAGCTCTTTGATGTCGTGGGTTAAATCGATGGTTTCTTGTGTGTTTTTATAATCCATGATCCCAGCGTATACTTTTGCACCGAAATATCAATGCATTACTAACCGAAATATCGGTGATGTACCGAAATATCGGTGGTGATTCGTGCCGACGGGAGCCTGGTTCGTTGGCATATCCGGAAATCCGTGCGAAAAACAGCACATAATTTCAATTGATTACGCTGCTTGTACCGCTATGTCGATGTTCGTTATCCAATTTGGCACGGTTTTGGCTAAATGCTGACGGCAGACGTGACTGAATGGTTTTGTAACGTCGCTAACCCCAACAAGAGGCAGAACATGTTGACGATTGGTGATAAATTACCGGCTTTTCAATTGGAATCCGTTGTAAGCCTGGAGCCGGGACGGGAATTTCGTAAGGTGACCGATCAAGATTTTCAGGGTAAGTGGCGAGTACTGTTTTTCTGGCCGATGGATTTTACGTTTATTTGCCCTACCGAAATTGCTGAATTTGGTCGTAAACACAGCGATTTTATTGATCACGATGCGGTTGTGTTGGGTATCAGCACAGATACCCATTTTGTACACCTTGCGTGGCGAACCCATGACCCCAGTTTGCGGGATCTCCCGTTTCCTATGCTTGCCGATACCAAGCGGGAGTTATCGTCTGCATTGGGAATTCTTCACAAAGAAGACGGGGTGCCCTTACGTGCCACGTACATCGTCGATCCGACCCATACCATTCGGTGGGTATCCGTAAACGATTTATCGGTAGGGCGCAGTGTGCCCGAAGTATTGCGGGTTCTTAAAGCATTACAAACCGACGAGCTGTGTCCCTGCAACTGGCAGCCAGGGCAAGCGACGCTTACGGTTAAGTAAGTTAAATCAGCCTTACCGGCGTTTGTCCCGCCCTCGCCCACGGTTGCGGTTTCCTTTGTCGTGGGGTTTGGAGGACGGAGTTTTTGCCGCAGAGAACTGGGTCTTGCCGCCGATTGTGGCCGTCCAGATATCCCCGTCGATAATGGCCGAACATAGTTCTTTTTGGCTGGAAATTTCCCGGCAAAAAACCGTCGCTACCGAACCAAGTCGGTTAAAGGACTGCCGCGTATTGGAACCCGCGACAATCGGAATATTCCGTGCCATGGCCGCTTCCAGCGCCAAATCGTGAGCCAAAAGCGGTGTGCCTCCGGTGGTGACAATGACCGCGTGAATTCCTTCTGCGGAAATCAGTTGCTCACCAGAAGAGTTCGGAAAATGTTGATCAAAGGGCTGAACGGCCACAACCGCCCACCGATGTTCCAATGCGGCTGAAAGGACTTGCTCCAACACATATGCGCCGTCCGGGCCGGGTTCTCCCCAGACTTTGTTTGCATAAGCGCCGTTGGTTTCGGATGGAACGAGCAGCACCACCCCTTGTTCGGTCACTAGCTCAACTCCGACAAACGTCTTCAGTTCCGAGGTCTTAGGGACTTCGGATGGAGAAAGCGGTCGGGATTGGCATACCAGGATGATCCCGTCCAGGCCTCGTTCGGCGGCGGCTTTGGTCACTTCCGGGATCGAATACGTGCCCGGAGTCTCATTTACGTACACTAACAGGTCTATGAGCATCGGTTCACCTCCGTGTCGTGCTCGTCAAGGTGGCGGAGCATATGCGAAGTGGACCCCGTCCGGCAAACCCAACTTGATGCGGAATGCAGATTCGTGACGTTTCGGTCTTGCAGCGAGTCGCCCAACTCCCTTATTGTGCCGTTGTTTTGGGGACGCCTGCCGCGTCCCAAAGGTGATGTTCGGGTGCAGAAACGAGGAGGTCGCCTTTGCCCACAAGCGGAATTGAAGATGCCATTGACCAGATTCGCCGCGGTCGTATGGTGATTCTTGTTGACGACGAAGATCGCGAAAACGAAGGCGATTTGGTGATTGCGGCCGATAAAGCTACGCCGGAATCGATTCATTTTATGGCCTCGTTTGCCCGCGGGCTGATCTGTCTGACATTGGCTCCGGAATTACTCGACAAACTCGCGCTGGTGCCGATGGTGCGTAACAACAAAGCCCCGCTCGGAACCGCGTTCACCAACTCTATTGATGCCGCAGGTCTGAAACGTCCGGGTATTTCCGCACAAGACCGAGCCTACACCATTCAGACCGCCATCGCCGATGGAGTGAAACCACAGGATTTGGTGAGCCCCGGTTATGTCTTTCCCCTGGGAGCACGGCGCGGCGGGGTATTGGTGCGCAGCGGCCAAACCGAAGGTTCCGTAGATCTGGCTCGCCTTGCGGGGTTGAAGCCGGCCGGGGTGATTTGTGAGGTGATGGGACCAGACGGTGAGATGTCTCGTTTACCGGATTTACTCGAATTTGGTGCCAAACATCAAATTCCGGTCGTTTCAGTTGCCGATCTCATCGAATATCGGATGCAAAAAGAGTCGTTTGTCCATTGTGTGGCGCAAGCGAACCTGCCTACAGAGTACGGAAAGTTCGAGATCCTCGCTTATCAAAGCGATTTGGACGATTCGACCCACATCGTGTTGCGGCTGGGAAAGATTGGGCCGCACAAACCGTCGTTGCTTCGGGTTCACCGCGCGGATTTGTTGTCGGATGTGTTTGGGGTGCAGTTGACCCGAAGCCGGCACAAACTGGATTTGGCGATGCGGCGAATCGCCCAAGAAGGTGAGGGGATTTTGCTGTATTTACGTGGGGATACCCGCGACAATTCCGTTGTAGAACACCTCTCCAAATATTGTGGTACCGCCCCCCTGGGTGCCGCACCCAAGTCGGTTCGGGGCAGTGACATGGGTTTCCGCGATTTTGGAATCGGTGCGCAGATCTTGTCCCACCTGGGGGTTCGATCCCTGCGAGTGCTGACCGATCATCCCATTCCATTTAAGGGATTAAGCGGATTTGGCCTCGATATCGCTGAATGGGTGCCGCTCAAAGAAGAGACGGAATAGCACAAAATACCAATAAAATCTCGGAGTGTGGGGGTTTGGGGTTTCCCAATTCCGCGGTTATGCCTTATGCTGAAAGCTCTTTCGGGGATTCGCCCGAAAGCGGATGCCTTACGTTATGTTACCTGACCAATAGGTAAAACGGTGTATACAGAGACCAGAGCGCCTTCACCACATGTCCTCGTAGTCGACGACGAAGTGGCCAATATCCTGCTGTTTCAGGCATTGCTTGAACCACGAGGATTTAAGGTTTCATTCGCGCGCGACGGGGAAGAGGCGCTCTTGCGTATCGCCGAGTTGGAACCCGACATTGTGCTGCTGGATGTGGTCATGCCGCGGATGGATGGATTTGAGGCATGTGAACGGATCAAACAGAACCCGCAGTGGCAACATTTGCCGGTGGTGCTCATCACCGGGCTGGATGCGATTCGTGACCGCGTACGTGGACTGGAATTGGGTGCTGATGATTTTGTAACCAAGCCGGTGGTCAAAGAAGAATTGGTGGCGAGGGTTCGGTCACTCGTACGAACCAAACGACTCCAAGACCAAGTGCTAAGATACCAGCGGATTCAGCAGGCGTTGTTCCAACTGAGCACTCTTGAATCGGAATCCCCGCAGGACGTACTGGATGCGCTTGCGCGGCGCACGGCGGATCTGACTGGGATGGAACGGGTGGTGGTAACCACCATTGAAGGGAATGCCTGGGGGATTACCGCCGATTATCGGCGAAGTGAGTTGGCGACCGAGAGTTTTATCGACGTCATCGAACAAAAAGTCCAAAGCGTGTTGTCTGCCGGCAAGCCGGTTACGGATTCCGGAACGATGAATTATGTCGGTGTGCCGTTGCACAATTCCGATGGCGAAATCCGGGGTGCACTCCATGCGTTTGGTGGGGATACGCTGCCGACTTCGGAACACATTCAGGTGTTGACCATTGCCGGCCAGAGAATTTTTAATGAATTACAACTGCTTGAATACAATGCGCGCCTTGAAAGAGAGGTACGTCAACAGACCCAGCAGTTGGAAGACGCGATGGAGGATTTGCGGCTTCTTAACTTAAAGCTCGTTCAAGCCGGTGAAGATACCATGCAGCGCCTGGCGGTCGCCGCCGAATACCGGGATAACGATACAGCCGAACACATCGACCGGATGTCCCTTTATGCTGTTGCGATTTCGAGGGAGTTGGGTTGGTCTCCGGAAGAACAGCGGTTAATGCGTTTGGCCGCCCCGATGCATGATGTTGGAAAGATTGGTATTCCCGATTCCATTCTGCGCAAAAATGGTAAATTAAACGACGAGGAATGGGAACAGATGCGGTCTCACCCCATCATTGGTGGACAATTGCTGAGCGGATCGTCTTCCAAATTGCTGCAAATGGCCGAACAAATTGCGTTAACTCACCACGAAAAATTTAACGGAACGGGTTATCCGTATGGATTACAAGGTGAAACGATTCCGATGTCCGGCCGCATTGTTGCATTGGCCGATGTGTTTGATGCGCTGACGTCCAAACGCTGTTACAAACCAGCGTGGAGTTTCGAAGAAGGCGTAAAACGGATTCAGGAAGAATCGGGTAAACATTTTGACCCGCGGGTCGTAGACGCGTTTCTGGCGGCGCTGCGGGAAATCGCCAATATTTACGAAAACGCCCATGGTACAACCAGTCCGGACGACGCCCACCTGTTGGCGGAGAAATACTGAGAGGGTGTTTGGGAAAAAAATAAGCTACGCGAGCCATTGGCCTACTGCGTCGGTCCTGCCTCGGTCGGCCCATCCTCAGCGTACCATTGGGTACG
>JABWCM010000055.1 GCA_013360285.1 Myxococcales bacterium | reverse complement strand
AGTCCTCCACTTCCAGCCGTACACATCGGGAAGCAAATAAACGCACGGCTCCCGTTGACGGATCCTCTTTGTAGTAATGGCGCACCCACAAATTCACCCGATGACGTTGCAGTTGGTGCGATGTGACGGGTACCGGAAGCACTTGTTCGGACCCGTTACTGCATTGGACATGGGAACCCCCCCCCAGCACTTTCAAACACCGGTCGCCTGCCAAGATCCGTCGTTCGTCCTGCGGTACCGTGGCGTCGATTCGTTTATGCGCTTGAGTGGGTTCCGACAGTTTACGGCCACCGAAGTGATTTCCCGACTTCCAAATCAAGATTTCCTGCGCATGGCCAAAAAGCCTCATTTCCATCAGGCGAAGAGAATCAACCGAAGGGCAAATTCCAAAGAACTCCGATCCCATCACCCACCGATTTTGATCTTGATCATACTTCCCCCAGCAAACACCGTTGTTCAAATAAACCAACGCCCACTGCAGGCAGGTGTCGAGTTTAGGCATCACCGCCAAATCATTTTTCGAAACCCAGTTTATCCACTGTCCACATTGTTCAACGGTAATCGGCGTAAACTTCGTAGTATAATTCATTGTCGTGACTCCGCGGAGAAGAACGCCAAGCTAGGGGTGTTGAAAAATTCGTCTATTTGGTGGGACACAAGCGCCGCAAGTTCGGCTGAAAGATCGTTGCCGGATGTTAACTTCACTCGGTGGTTTTTTTTGTTCGACGATTCCGCGTCGCGATCCAACCCACTAACCGTCGCCGTACCTCCCATGACCCCTCTGCCCACGGCAACACTCCCTCCAAGAGGCAGGTCACCTTCGAGTAGGTCCCGCACCGCCAGCAGGATCAGCCCTAGTTCTCCGGGATTTGGATTTTGCAGCTCGATTCGCACGCTCATTTTACCGCCGCGGATTACCTGTTCAGAAAACAGGGCTCCGTCCACCGGTGCGTGTGTGAAACGGTCGATCGCGATTCGGGTTTGTGTTTTCTTTTTCCCGTTTTCGATTATTCCTTCTCCGACCCGCAGTCGAGACGCAATACGTTGTGGTTCACCGGGTTTGGGGCGTCTCCCGTCGAACCGGGGGCCAAACAATCGGTTCACCCATATGTCCGCATCTCCCCATTCCGCCCGCACCAACCTCGCGATCCGCAGTACCTGGTGACGCAACGCTCCGGCAATGCTTGTTCCCGGTACTACCGGCTTTCCCCCACTCGTCAAATGAACGATATCCGTTTCCGGGTTCATTGATGGACTTCGAACCAACAGATCGTGCTTCAACCGCAAATTCAATTCAACAATAACGCGCCGTCTTGTATCGGCGATTTTGTCAATCGGCCCAATGTGTGCCGGCGCAACCGCATTCAAGGCCTCGTAAATATTGCGCCCTTGTTCGTGCAAAACCATCGGGGTTGCCGGATCGGTCCGAAGCCACTCCATCCAACCACTCTTATCGGCTAAGTCAAACCGCTGCGCCCAAAACTGTCCCTGCAACAAACCCATGCCACGTGATCGCCGGGCTCCGATGTTTTGCTCGCTGGTTGCTATAATGTTTACGGCTGCCGCCAGGTACTCAAGCAACCTTCGTTCGTCTTCGCTCGGGTAAATCAACAGATCCAACCGTATCTTAAACGAAGTTCCCGGAGGCAGCACTTCAAACTCCCATTTTTTATGGTCGTCCGCCACTCCGAATTCCGAGTTGATCGCTACGCCGTCTCTCACCTCGACTTTGCCGCCTTCGGGCAACCGTCCTAGTGCGTCAAACACGATTAGCGGACTTTGTGCACCCGTGTCGTCCCCGTGCGCACCCCCAAACAGCATCGCAACTTCTTTGGTTTCGTCGGTCCGATACCCTGCCAAACGATCACACAGCGCCGACCGGAGTGCTCCGGCGAGTGTGGTGCCCAATAGCAGCGGCTGCCCGGAGCGCTCATCCCGCACAACCGACATTTCAACCAGGGCATTGCTTTCGTCGCCCAGATGCAACGCCGATTGGGCTGTTAATACGCCGCAGATTACCCACCTCGTCTGAATTCTGCGCGGAGGCATTGCATCGTTAAGCGGAAAATCGGTCATCGGTCACCCTATCCTTGTTTGGCTTTCTTTTGCAGAGCGGCCAACACCGAGTCGATCAGGCGGACCTTCAGGAATCGGATATTGTCTTCCAGCAACCGTGTCGCCGCCTCGGCAGTCGTGATGTGGACATTGCACGGCAAAACACTCAAGTTGGATTGCGGAATTTGTTTTGACAGTAGCTGCCAAGAACCGGCCCCGCAAAAGTGTGCGGCGGTCATTTGGTTCAACCAATCCTGCAACGTGCCTTCACTCAATTGACACCGCTTAAGTCGTTCGATCCTGTTGTGGGTCGCTGTGCCCGAGTTGTCTCGGTCATCAGTACACAAATCCCGCAATACCACCAACGCATTTGCGGCGCTGGGCTCGTCGGTGGCTGCGCGGAGAGGAACACGCAATTTACCCAAAATGGTTGGATTCGGGATCGTTTTTGAATCTGTTTTTTCCCAAAGCCGCCACATCGTTTGCTCAAGCCCTTGCAATGCCGCTTGAAGCACAACCCGTTGTTCCGCAAATTGCAAAGCAGCGCTATGCGCCACAGTCGATGTGTTTACTTGGACAATTTCCGTGACTAATCCCTGCGGGTCCACTGGTTTGATGCGAATAGACGGCTCATTTTTTTTGTTACGTTCATCATACTCCAAAAAAACCAAGCGCCCACATCCTTCGGTTTTTCGTTCCCCAATCCCCTCGTGCTCTATGTGACGTAAGTCGCGTTGAGCGATGTGGCCGCTCGCGATGAGAACTAGTATGGTCCCCGGAAACAACGCCGGCGCTTGCGGCACTTCGAGGCGCCATTTTCGATTAAAGCTGCCGATAACCGTAAACGCCCATCGACGCGCTAAAACCGTCACTCGGTGATCGAACAACTGCACCAGTTCTTGCTCAATAGCACATGGATCCAACTGACCCGTAATCGGGTCTCTACCCACGAACGGAGACGTTAGAAGTACACGAAACCGTTGCCCCGGAGCTAAGTCGTTGCGCACGATTCCCTTTGCATAGTCATATTCGTGGCCGGTCGTTTCGTCGCAGACAACTTCCAAATCGCCTCCGTATCCGGCTCGCAACGACCGACCTAAATAAAGCGAACCTGTCAACAACGAGCGTACGTGTTCCAAATAGGCGTGTGCAGCCGGCATCAATTGAACAACGCCATAAAATGTTTGACCGGGTTCGAGATATTCCCGGGCGAAAATCTTGCCATGACGTACTTCGCCGGTCGCTTGGGCCGAGGTCCCAGGCCTACCTTTTACCCGATCCCGCTGTTGGTGCACTCGGCCGTCGACCTGTGGTTTACAAACCACATGATATTCGGAGGAAGTCGTCGGCGCACAACAGAGATAGCCAATCGCGCCCCCCGCATTCTCCGGCCAATCGGTAGCCGAGTTGCTCCCATGTTTGGGAATCGGGTCGGTTCCGCAAAAATAGATGCTATCCCAGGCTATTTGTTGTTCTTCCTTGGATACTCTCCACGACAGCGGAACCGGCCAACTCCGTTTTTTGTCAATGCCAACGTAGCAGTTCAGATATCGCACCTGGTCCGACAAGATAAGAGTTTGAAACACATCGTCTTGTTCGGCGGTTCCGGATTTCAGCAACCGAGCAGCCACGGCACCACGGATCGAACTGCCGGGGATGTATTTTAGGGTCGCGCCGGAGGGAGAATCACCGCTTAGTTCGGACAACATGAGAGCGGCCCGGAGTGTTAGTGAATACGGCAAATAAATCACGTTCGGTGGATTCGTCATACCTACACCCCCGCCCAGGTGTGTGTCTGCGTCTTATTGCCGTCGAGGGTCAATTGAATGTGCCCGCGGCCACGATTTCGTAGCAATCCGCCGTGGCGAACGGCCAGACAACATAACGCCAACACACGTTTGTCTTCAACCGTGGGCTTTGCCCCATGAAGCCAGGTCAAGGGAGCTTCCAAGACGAATCCACGAATTACCACGCGCGACGTATGCAAAGTTGCGTCTTTGGGAGCACCGGTTTCGCGGTTTTCGGCGGTTTGGTAACGCACCGTAGTAAAGGCCCCCAGGACCGTATTTCGGTGCAGCGGGGTCTGGGTGCGACTTACCGCCTGCCGAAAAGTATTACGAATCAGCGAAGGCATGTGTGCGTCTCCGATCCGCAAAATACAGGTGTCAGTCAACGCCTGACTCGGACCCAATACCCGCTGCGCTGCATCGTTGAGTTCCGGAAAAGCCCAACACATCGTCAGCCAACTATCGCGCAGGAGCCCGCGAATGGTTCGCCCACCCACCATCGGCAGACCATAATCGTCGTGTTCAACCTCAATATCGACTTGTCCGGCGGTTCCTTCACCACGGCTAAACGTTGTATCCGACAACAGCTCGATGGCGATATGTCTTGGAATGCTTGTGACCGTCATGGTGGATCTCCTTGCTGTACGGTCAGGTCCAGATCGAGTCGCAAATGAAGGTCAATTAACTCGGCGATGTCTATGAGGGGAGTACGCTGACCCACCAATCCTCGTCCATCAATGCCGCTCGGAAATGTGAGAGAGGGATCAATGGTTTTCCACGCGTCCATCTGAGCTTCCACAGCACTGGGGCCGCTGCTTGCCAAAGTGGCTAGCTGTTTAATTCGATTTCGACTCTCCGCCCATAGGCGATCCCCACGAAAACCTTGTCCACCGCGGTGCGATGATGGTGACGGACCAAGCCAACTGTCGGTCAATGTTGCAAAATTATACACATCATTATGACCGCTCAGTGGATAAGGGCGTAGTGTCAGTTCCGCTGTTTTTCCCCGATATTGCCGTTTACGAATACTGCTTACCACTTCTCCGGGTTTTGGCAATCCAATATGCCAGTCGATCCATGATCCGCTGTTTCCGCTTGCTCTCCGGGTTTGTTTGGCGGATCCACAAAGCTCTGACGCCAACCCAACGGCATGGGAAAAGGGGGCGTGCTGTTTGACCATGGCGACACCCACGGACGCGGACAGCATACCCAAGTGACGAATTTTTTCGTTTTCAATGATGCGGATAGCTTCCGCCGCCAAATCCAAGGCAATTCGGGCGTCGCAAACAAATGTGATGTCATCTCCTCCCAGCACAATTGGGCGAAACGGGAGGCACACCATTCCATCGGTGGGGTCAAGATACAAGTCAAATCCAAGTGCTTCCGGTGCGCCGGTCAAATGCCATCTTGGCGGCCTTTTGCTAGACTCCAAACACTGGATCCGCGAGACGATGCGGGAAACCAAACGATGAATGACGTTGTCACCTAGGCGCCGAAGGTCATATGACCATTCACGGTATTCTGCCCGCAATCTGTCATCACCGGCTTGGTTTTTGGCGGCGATCCATTGCCGAATCAACGTTCCAATCCCGTTTCCGTCCACGTGCACCACTCCCAGTAAACTGGTATCGCCGGCACTTCGACCCAAATGATCCAATTGGACGGGAAATGTCGCTTTTCGGTTGTCCCCTAGGGGTTTGTCGGGGAGAAAGTTTTTCCATCGGGTTTGCGCACAATGGACGTGGGCGGGTTTGCGCAGCGTTGCAATTTGCGCCGAGACAAATTCGTCGTCAACAATGTCGACCACAGGTCCGCCGGTTGTAGGACAGCGTGCGGTAACGCTTTGTCCCAACAGAGGAATCTGTGGCATTCGCTCCAACTTGGCACGGGCTAGATCGGCTTGAATAACCCGAAGAGCCGATGCAAGGTGACCGGATTCGAACGACCGATGAACCACGGCAACGTCCAATCCCGGCGCAGTTTCCAACAGTGAACGAGTATAGTTGCGCGTAAAGGTTTTGGCGGTATCTAGGTCGCCAAATACCAGAGCTGCGTTGCCTCCGGCAGTGTTGACGATGTCACCCTGGCCGCACCCGGCGGATGTCAAAAATTCTGATGACATTACATATTCTATCAGCCAGGAAGCCGTCAACACGTCGCGTAGCCGGTTCGACGCAAAAATATAACTTTGGATACCTAAAAGGTCGATTCCGGTCAAAATCGGCATGTCAACTCTCCCGTAGTTGGGATCAGGTCGTTCAACTTTCCGCCTCCCTTGGACGCGCATCGATAATGTTCACCGTTATGCAACAATGAAATTAAATGTCAATCAGGAACGACAGTGTTTAGTATTGTTGATGTTTTTGTTGTTGTGCCGCCGTTATTTCACCGTAACCGTGGCCCCGCCGTTGTTGGTGGTGCAGGTGTCGCCTCGGTCACAGGTTACGGAACCGGCGTAGTCGTTGGTGCTCAAATCGCTGTCGTAGACTTCAATTGCAAATGGTCCACTTCCGGACACTTCAAAGCTGCAAAAGAACGTGTCTTGACAGGCTTCAAATTCAAAACTGTACCCGCCGACAACAATAAATGGGTCCGGAGCGCCTCCGAAGACATCCCAATCGTCTCCGTCGGGTTTGGTCGGGTTCACAGATACCTGGATTTTTACTGAGCCGGACCCGAAGTCGTTGTTTTCTTGGTCCTGCTGTTGTTCCTGGTTGGAATAAAAACTGCTTTCGGGGCCGCTGGTATTGTCGTCGCCTCCATCGTCGGCCGAGTCACAGGCGATCCCGGTGAAGATGGCGATGATGGCGGCAATAACGATTGTCGGTCCGCTTCCTTGTGAATGTCGATTCATGATGAAACATACTCCTTATTATAATGATAGATGTTGGCGCCGAGCCCCGACGGCCAACGACGGCCAACGACGGCCGACAAACCCTTGATCAACGTGGTCCCGCCGTTCAAGGTTTTCGTCAGACTGAGCAAAGATCGTGCCGATTGATTGGGTGGGTTGTATACCCGACCAACTTGGGTTGGATGGAGTGTGGCGGGTTGATGGGCTCATGTGCCCATGGGCAACCCGTGTGCAGCCTGGGCACCGGGTATGCCTCGAAGCTGGAACAAACCGGTCGATCGGTTGGTTTTCAGCCTCGCCGGTTCAAACCAAGAGGTCTGTAACTTGAATCGTAGCCGTTTGGCTGAAAAAAAGGAGCCGACTGGGTTGTTATCCACCGCTGAGGCTGAAAGTCAAGTGGGCTACCGATGATGCCCAGACCCAAAGGTTGCCGAGTGGGCGCGCCGGCCAATTGAGTTGGGTGCCGGCGAAACATTATCGGTCAAGGTGATTGGGCCGGAGTTGATTCCACAGATCACCGAGCCGGAAGTTGCCAAAGAAATGCCCCAGTTATGATCTCATCATAGAGGGTGTTTCGCGAGCGGTACGAAACGCTGTGGAGGACAAAATGGCAAAACGAAACTATCAATTTCAATCGGAATTCGCCCGGGAGTACATTGCAATCGGAAAAGAAGAAGGAAAATCCATCGGCATGGCGGAAGGAAAATCCATCGGCATGGCGGAAGGAAAATCGCGGGCGATTTTATCCGTATGTCGTTCGCGTGGCCTTTTGTTGACTCAAGAACAACAAACACAACTGTTGTCGTGCCAAAACCACACACTGCTGGATACGTGGCTGGAACGTTCGGTGACGGCACCCACTTCGGCCGAGATTTTCCGCAGCTAATCCCACCGGCACATCAAATCAATTGCAACTGTTCGGGACCGCGGCGTTGGTACCGTGGTGGAGCGTTCGGTAGAGGGGCGTGGTCCAGCCATCCCTGGATCAGGTTCAAAATAAACCGTTGATCCGTAAGGCTCTGGGTATAGTCAATATACGTCGTATCCAGTACGTAAATCGGAGCGTGGTTATAGCGGTCCCACAACGCATAATAACGCTCGCGTAACGATTCAAGATAACCAGCTTCGATCACCTGCTCACTGGCGATGGAACGTTTGCGGATTCGTGAGAGGATCGTCGAAATTTCGGACTCGAGAAACAGAATAAAATCGGGATGGGTTGCGGATTCGCCCAACAGGTTGGCAAATCGGTCGTAAAGTGCCAACTCGTCGCCGGTTAGGGTTTCTTCGGCAAAAAGGCGATCTTTTTCAAACAGATAATCCGACACAACGAGCGGGTGGAATAGTTCGTTTTGCCGCAGTTCTTGCTGTTGGGAAAACCGGGTTGCCAAATAAAACATCTGGGTTGGAAAGGCATATCGGGGTCGGTCATCGTAAAATTGAGCCAAAAACGGATTGTGTTCCACCGGCTCCAACACGAGACGGGCATTCCATTGGGATTGCAGCAGGCGACACAACGAGGTTTTTCCTACGCCAATCAATCCTTCTATGACTATGAATCTCGATGGTGCCATGTTTGCTCCCCGGGCCTTACACCCGTTTTGCGGTTGTACCGCTTCGTAGGTTGGGAAACAAGGCTGGAAAGTGTGTAAATCTCCGGTTGCAAATCGGCGCCAACTTGTCCATTGTAGGCTACACATCGTTGGTTGGGTCAAACTGAGCGGGAGGTATCATGGCATTGGATCTCAAAAAGAAAAACTCACCGGCTTCTTCTGCAATACCCGGTTCGGACTCCGGCGGGCCGGCGGCAAAGGGGCACAAAAAAAATCAGGTGGGCCAAAGTGGTTACGGTGCCCAAAAGATGGCGCTTCAGCCTCAAAAAAAAGGAGGCGGCAAAAACAAAAACCAGGCCCCCGGCGGAAAGGCCAAATCCGCGTCAACGTCGGACGGCAAGGTCAAAGCCAAATACGACAACACACAGATTTCCGAAATCACCTTTGGAAACCAGGTGCTGACTGTTGGCGAAGGATTTTATGTTATTGGGTCGGAAACCGGCGAAGACCGGCCGGACCAAAACGTACGGTCGCCGGACAGCGATGGGCAAAATCTGTATTCACCCGGGGATTGGAAAGGGGCACCGTTTAGCCTTAAAATTACCGGAAGCAATCCGTTTTTTGTTCACTTAACGATTGGGCCGATGCCGACCAAATACGCCACGCTCAGTGTGCCATTGGATTTGGCGAAAGGTCTATTTGACTCGTTTTCGTTTAGCGGTTCGGGATACGAGGTGGGGGCTGGCGGTACCTGGCAAAAAAAACCGGGCAACAGCGGTAAATTTAAGGACATTCCCCAGCCGGCACATATTCCTGGGCACGGGCCGGTCGGTGTGGCCAAAACGGCCATCAAAGGGCCGGGGTTCTGGGCGGAAGTCTCGGGTGCACTTGCAAAAATCCGACGGACCGTGCTTTCCGGAAATGCCAAAGAAATGCACTTTTATCATCATCCGTATACCCACAATATTGAGATCAATTTTGGCAGCGTCAGCAAAGGGTCCGTGGTGACCCATCAGGAGAAACTGGAAGTATTGGCGGCCAATGAGGCGCCGGGAAAACCGACGACGCCCGAGCCGCCGGGACCCGGTGGCAGTACGCCAACACCGCCAGGGCAGGGTGGCTCATCGGGTACGGCAAAACAACGGTTGGAACCTTTGTACAAAGGGCTATTGGGTCGCTCCCCCGACGAGGCAGGGCTTTCTACGTTCGGGCCGCAGGCAAATCAGGGATTACCGGGTCTCAAAGCGGTCGCAGCCCAGATTCTGGGGTCGCCGGAGTTTAAGGCAGTTCGGGGGAAATTGAAGGAGACGGCGCTTTTGGGTCAGATGTACCAGGGTTTTTTCGGACGAAAAGTCGACCCGGCAGGGGCCGCTACGTTTACGCCTTGGCTCATGCAAGGAAAGGTCGAAGATGTGGTCCGGTCGCTCATCGAATCCGCCGAGTTTCGGGCGAAATACAAGTTATAACGGTTTTTGGAAAATCGCCTGAACCACCGCCGATCGGCCGGTATGCAACACGCCTTCGTGAACGTCTCGGTCGATATGTTGGCCGAACAACAATTCCATTCCTTCAAAATCACTCACGAGGTCATCCAATGTTACCAACATGTCGACCGTCGGTGGGCCGCCGGTGCCGTACTGTAGTTGTTCCGGCCGATATAATTCGAGCAGAAACAAACCACCCGGGGTCAGTGCCGATTGAGCTTTGCGGTGAATATGCTGCCTGGTTTCGCGCGGCAGATGGCAGAAGATCGACACAACGCCGTCGTAAGGGCCGTCAAACGGCATGTCTGCTAAGTTACCAACGTCAACCGTGATCTGAACCCCATATTCGGCGGCCAGCTTTAGGGCTTTTTCCAGTCCGATCCGCGATGCGTCGACCCCGGTGACCGAAAATCCTTGACGTGCCAAAAATACAGCGTTACGTCCTTCGCCTTCGCCGAGACTCAAAATACGGCTTCCCGGACGAAACACCGTGTATTGTGCCGCCAGAAAATCGTTGGGTTCCGTTCCAAATACAAATCGGTCACCGGCATACCGTTCATCCCATATCGCCATCGTCTGTCAACCCTCCGTAACGTTCCAAAATCTGTTGAGCACGATACCCGAGTCCGGTCGCTACCGACAACAATTCTTTGCCGCCGACTATTTTTTGGGGGCCAAAACGGGCCTCAAAAACCTTACGTAACTGGGGTAAAAAAGACGTTCCGCCTGTCAGAAACACCCGGTCGATCAAGTTGGGTGTCACGTTACACGAAACAAGTAGGTTGTCGGCACATTCGATGATTCGGTCGACATCCGAAAGAATCCATTGGTCAAAATCGTTACGGGTGACCATTTCGTCGATAACGGCCGGGGGGTCATCGAAACGTATGTGAGCCGTTGTGTTGGTGGACAAGGTCACTTTGGTGGATTCAACTGCGGAATAAAGGCTGTATCCCAAGTTGTCGGAGACGATGTGGGAGAGCGCCACGAGTTTTTCGGGGCGACGGGCTTGTTTGATGAGATCCGCCAACATCGATTGGTTTTTGGGGGTGTTCAAAAACGACAAGAGGTGCCAACGTTCAAGGTGACTGTAAATCCACCGGGGGATTTCCATGATCGTTCCAAAGGGGCTGCGGGTTTTGTCGCCCAGCCCCAACGCTGGGGCAACGGCATGGCGCACCAGTCGGGCATCAAAAATGTCGCCGGCGATACCGACACCGGCTGTTCCCAACACGTTGCGTGCACCGGATTGGAGCCGGGTTGGTCCGACGTTCAGAATGCAGAAATCGCTGGTGCCGCCTCCGAAATCCCCAATGAGAATCAGTTCGTCGTGGTCAAGCCGTTGTTCGTAAGACCAAGCGGCGGCAATCGGTTCATATTCAAACACCACGTTTGTAAATCCGGCCAACGCGGCTGCTTTACGAAGGCGGGAAACCGCAAAATGGTCGCCGTCGTCGACACCCTCGGTAACGCTGCCGGCGAAATGAACCGGGCGCCCCAGTACCAGGGAATCGCCCAGTTCGATGTGCTCGGCTTCGGCGGACCGGCGGAGGTCACGTAACAAAATCGCAATCAACGCTTCGATGGTATAATTGACACCGCCGATGTTGGTCGATGTAAAACTGCGGCTTTTGAGATAGGTTTTGATCGATTGAATCAGGCGACCTTCTCCGCCGGCGTCGAGATAAGCAGCAATCGCGTAAGGTCCGGTGTGGGTTTTGGGGCGGCCGGTGGGATCTTTGTCGTGTTCGTCAAAAAAGATCACGGAACGGTAGGTTTCGGTTGTGCGCCCACCAATTCTCCATTGCAGAAGACGGGGGGAAACGTCGGTTTGGGCCACCGCAATAGCGCTGTTGGTGGTACCAAAATCAATGGCGGCAAGACAGGATTGGGACATTTTCGACCTACACAAAAAACGTCAGGCGAAACCGCTTTCGCCCGACTTATCAATCGAATATCACATCCCCGCGGCGTGGCGTAATCGTAACAACGCCAATTGCAAAGCCGAATGTTGTTGGGTTTCGTTTTGTTCCGCAAGACGGACGGCGAGCATCGCTTCGGTGTATTCAAAGTTATTGACACCGCCCGATTTGTAGGCTTGTTCTAAAATTTCCGCCGTTTTTCGGGTCAACGTCGTTTGTTGTTTTGCCAAGGCCAACGAACGTTTCGCCGCCTGGACCTCGGTATCGGATTGGCGTATTGCCATCGCCACGTCTCGTTTCACGCGGCCGATTTCCGCCAATTGGGCGGCTTGTTGGGCGCGGCGTTCGTTCGCCTCTGCATACCGAAGTCCTCGGTCATATAAAGGAAATACTAAGTTACCGGTAATCGCCCACGTCCACTCTTCTCCGGTAAATCCGGCGGTATTGGACCAACGAAGATACGCCTGGAGGTTTAAGATAGGCAACCACCGCCATTGGGCTTCTTCGATAAGCGCTTCTGTCGCTTGGGCTGCTTCTTGGACAGCAACGATTTCCAACCGATTGTCATACGCCGATTCGATTAATCCCGACGCTCCAACGCCCGGATCGGCTACGTCCGGCGGCGGCACAATGTCGGTCGGTGGTTCGGTCTGCAACAAAACCCCCAACGCGGCCAACAATTGGTGGCGGGCGGCTTTGGCTTTTTCGATGTCCACCAGTGCTCGTGTTTTGTCTGTTTCCGCACGCAGCACCGACAATTCGATGTCGGCACCGGCTTGGTAGCGGGCTTTCGCCTGGGCCAGACGCGTTTCGGACAACTCCAAGGCCTGCTGAACTACCGCCAACAGGCGATCGACTCCAGCGATGCTGTAAACCATCTCCGCAACCCGAAACCGGATTTCGCGTTGAGCTGCGGCCAGTCCGGTTTGTTGGGCCGCCACACTGGCATCGACCGAGTTGGTCAGAAACAGAGGTGCGGCGACAAACAGGTTCTGGTCAACGGTAAACACCACACCCAACGTGTCCTTTTTTTGTATTACCGTGGGTTCGGGCAACACGCTGGGATCGATCGGCGGCAGTCCGGGAAACGCCGCCGCGAGCCCTGTTACAAACTCCGCGGTGTCAAACGTCGCCTCCTCCGAATTGCGGGTATAACTCGCCACCGCTTTCAGATCGGGATACCACGTCGTCATGATGGTCCGGCGTGCGGCTTCGGTGGCGGTGATCTTGCTTTGAGCCGCTGCCAAGTCGGGGCTGACTTCCACCGCTCGGGTTTGGGCTTCTTCCAACGAAAGCGGGTTTGCGATGGTGGGGCGGGTTGGAATCAGCAAAACCGACGCGGCAGTCAACAAGAAAAGCAACGGTTGCACCACTTCCTGGGGCGGGAACAGTTTCCTAAAACCGCGGAAAAACAGCCGCGATAATCCGTCAAGCCATAAAAAAACCGCCGGTACGACAACCAACGTCAAAATAGTGGACGTGATTACGCCTCCGATCACCGCGATTCCCATGGGGGATCTGAATTCGGAGCCGGGCCCCTGAGAAATGGCGGTTGGCAACATTCCCAAAATCATCGCTGCTGAAGTCATGAGAATCGGGCGAAGGCGCCGCAGTCCGGCGTCGATGACGGCCTCTTTGGCGGCCATTCCTTCCCGCTGTTTTTCGAGGGCGGCATCGACGAGCAAGATGGCGTTTTTGGTTACGAGCCCCATGAGCAAGATGATGCCGATGTTCGACCCCATCGACAACGAGGCGTCGGTCATAAACAACGCCACAAAGGCTCCCACAAAGGCCAACGGCAACGACAACATGATGGTGAACGGATGCATAAACGACTCAAACTGTGCCGCTAAGATAAGGTAGATGAACAACACAGCAAGCGCCAAAGCCAGGCCCATCGCCTCACCGGTTTCTTTCATTTGTTTCACCTGGCCTTCGAGTTTGTAATACCCCCCTTCACCAAAATCGTGGGCGTCAAGCTGAGGGGTCAGGTCGGCGACGATTTCGCCCAAAGATCGCGTTGTGGGGACACCCGAGATGACGATTTGGCGGGTTCGATCTTGGCGTTCAATGACTTGCGGACCCGACGCCGGCTGGATATGCAGAATGTCACCCAATAAGATCGTGCCTTTGGGGGTGGCCAGGGGCAGGTTGGTCAGTTTTTCAATGTGTTCGCGGTCTTGTTCACGAAGCCGGAGGCGGATTTTGACCTCTTTGCTCACCCCGCTTTGCAATCGCAATTGTCCCACTTCTTCGCCGTCGAGTGCGGTGCGTAAAGTGCGCGCTACCATGGCGATTGGAACTCCCAAATCGGCGGCTTTTTTGCGGTCGATGGTAAGCACCTGCTCGGGTTTGCCCGGGGAGTATTGGACCCGGACGTCGGACACACCGGAAATAGACCGCACCATCCTTTCGACCGCCAAGGCGTGACGTTCGATTTGGTCCTGGTGGGTTCCGCGGATTTGTACCTGAAGGGGCGCGCCTTCTTCCAGTCCTTCTACGAACGCCGGGGGTTCAATGGAAATCTTCGCGGTGGGCGCCAATTCGGCCATGATGGCCCGAGTGCGGTCTTGGAGTTCCGACAGCGTAACCGTTCGTTCGGTTTTAGGGGTGGTCACCACACGCCAGCGTGCTTTGTTGACCTCCATGTTGGGACCGAGTTTGGAATAGAGGGTTACAAAATTGGGATCTTCAAGGTGTTTTAGCTCGGCGGCCCGCAACAGTTCCCCGGTTTCGTCCAACGTGGTTCCGGCGGGAAGTTCGACGGTGACCATGTACTGGGCACGGTCTTCAGGGGCGACGAAGTCCGAGCCCATCAGCGCCGTAAGTTGAGTCGACCCCATAAACACGGCGATTCCTAAGAGCACCGTCAAAAATTTGTGGCGAACGGAAAACTGAAGCACTGCGGCGTATACGTCTTCGATGTAGCGGTGAATCGCCTCCATCATCCGCACCGGCCAACTACGTTTGCGGTGTGGATCGACTTTGGCGGCAAAATGGGCGGACAACATGGGATCCAACGTAAACGCGATAAACAACGACATCAGCACTGCAGCCGATACGGTAAAGCCAAATTGTTTAAAAAACTGGCCGACCACGCCTTGCATAAATGCGACCGGGATAAATACCGCCACCACGGTCAGCGTAGTGGCCAACACGGCGAAAGCGATTTCGCTTGTACCTTTGGCGGCCGCTTCTTTGGGGCTTTCCCCCATTTCCAGCCTTCGGAAAATACTTTCGCGCACCACCACCGCGTCGTCGATTAACAATCCAATCGACAACGACAAACCCATTAACGTCATCATATTGAGCGTATAGTCGAGGGCATCGAGCACAATAAAAGTGGCAATGACGCTGGTCGGAAGCGCCAGAGCCGAAATGATGGTCGAACGAAAATCCAACATGAACAGCAAGATGATCAAAATCGCCATCGCGCCGCCATATAGAATATGTCCTTCTACTTGTTCGGTATTTTCTAAGATGAACTCACTTGTGTCGATAATCAGTTTCGTGGAATAGCCCTTGGGCAAAGTCGGGGCTATCGATTGAAGCTGCGTGTTGACCGCCCGCGCCACTTCCACGGTGTTGGAACCGGATTGTTTCTGGATTTCAAACGCAACGGCTTCTTCTCCGTTGGCACGAATGCGGGTGCGGACATCGGCAAATCCGTCGGATACGTCAGCGATTTCCGAGAGCCGAATCTGGGTTCCCGCGGCGGATTTTCCTACGATCAGGTCGGCCACTTCTTCGGCAGATTGTAAATCGCCGCGTAACCGAACGGAATATTCAATCGGGCCTTCTTCGTAACTGCCTGCCGGCAAAGCGATATTTTCGAGGCGCAACACGTCCGCCACCGCGGTCAAGGGCAGTCCCAGCCGAGCCAACGCTTCGCGATGAATCGCCACCTGCACTTCACGCTCCCGCCCACCAATGACGTTGACGGCGGCGACGCCCGGCACCCGCTCCAGGGCCGGTTTGAGGTCGTCTTCGGTAATACGGCGAACTTCGGCATCACTCATGTTTTCGCCGCTGGCTACGAAAACAGAAATGGGGGCCGCCGAAACGTCTACACGCTGAATCGTAGGCTCACGAACATCGGTAGGGAGCCTTCCTCGGATTGCGGCCACTCGTTCCCGTACGTCGGTTGCGGCTTCGTCGATATTGGCCGATAGTTTGAACAATACGATGACCGTCGACAACGACTCGCGCGAAAAACTGCGCACCGTGTCCAAGCCGGCGATGCCTGCGACGGCATCTTCGATGGGTTTGGTGAGTTGGCGTTCCACTTCGTCGGGTGATGCACCGGGATAAATGGTGTTGATGGTCACCACTGGGAAATTGACGTCGGGAAACAAATCGGTGCCGAGGTTTCTAAACGACAACAGCCCCATCACCATCAGCCCGACGGTGACAACGGTGGTCAACACCGGCCTGCGAATGGCCAAATCCGAAAGCGTCATGGTTGTTCCTTTGCAGTCAACGCGGTTGGTTTAAGGCTGTGCAGCGGCAGAGGTGACGGGATTTTGTAACGTGTCCCCGTCTCGCCAAACGGTGCCGGGATCGGCAATCACGTTATCGTCTTGGGTGAGCCCATCCTGGACCCACAAAAATCCGTCACGAGTGGCAAAAACATCAATCGGGCGGCGCACCAACACATTGTTTGGACCTACTACCAACACACTGGGATGGTCTCCGGTCAACAATGCCGTCACCGGAATCAGCAACATCGGCTGGGTCGGCAATCCAATGGAGGCATCGACGAAGGAGCCGGCAAACAGTTTGTGGTCATCGTTCGGAACAACGGCTTCAATAGGAACCCGCCGGGTCATGGCGTCGATCGACGGGAGGATGAGGTTTAATTTTCCGGTGGCGACGAGACCTGATTGGGTGTGTATGGTGACGTCCATTCCTTCTTTCAGTTCAACGGCGTCTTTCTCAGGGACATGGGCGACCAGGCGCAAAGTTGAAATTTGTTCGATCCGGAAAATCGGTATTCCGGGAGAGGCGACAAATCCCCACGATGTGGGTGCAGTCACCACGACACCGTCGATGGGTGCAATTAACTTAAACTCGTCACGCAACACGTCGAGGCTCAGCAGACTTGCTTTGGCCTGAGCAATTCCGGCACCGGACACGTCGGCCTGGGTGTCAGCCAACGACAACTGTTGTTCGGTGGCCACCCCGGCGTCGTTTAGTTTTTTGGACCACCGCAGATTTTCGTTGGCCAAGGTTTTTTGAGCTTGCGCTACCTTGATCGCCGCGTTGGCTTGGGATAGTTGGGCGTCGATTTCTTCTTCATCAAACCGGGCAAGCAGTTGGCCGGCGGTCACGGAATCCCCACGGCGTGCGGTGATTTCAGTGACACGACCTGGTAACTTAAAGGCCAAATCAACCGCCTTTTCCGGCATGAGAGTGGCTGTAAACTGCAAGGTTCGTCCACCGGGATTCGGCACGGGCTTGACCAACTTCGGGGGAGTCACTTTGGTTTGTTCGGCGGCACGGGCTTTGCCGTCTTCGTCAATTTTTTTGAGGGTTTCGACTCGATCACCGACTTTTTTGGCGAGAGCGACACCAAATAGCGCAAACACGATCACAAACAACAACAATGCGATTTTGATTCTCATGGTCCGGCCTCCTTCGGGCCGAAAATGGGCACAGGTTATGGTGACTGCCCCGGCGCCGACATCAACCGCGCCAGGTGCGCTGTCCTTCGGGCCGAAATGGGCACAGGTTATGGTGGCGGCAACTGGATCGACGTTTCGTATTGATCGATCATGGTTCGAATTTCTTGGGCAAACTCGGCGCGCAAAATCCCGCAGCACATCATTCGGTGCATTTGTAACGACAGGCGTCTCAAATCGAGATTTTCACCTCGGCACAACCGATGGGCCACCATGATAAACATCCCGGTACACAAAATGGCGACGGCATCAATGTCCGCCTCCGGTGACATTCGGGCAATGCTTCCCGGGCTGGTCAACAGCAACTCCCGGATATATTTCTCAATGTTTTCGATAAATTGTTCAGAGAGGTACGCATACGGCGTGCCGGCGGCGCCTTCCATGACGACCCGCAGTGGGAGATGTTGGTCGGCGAGATAAGAATAAAGGGCGATGTCCAAATCGACGATTCTGTGAATCTGATCATGACCGACCTGCATATCCAATGCACTGCGGTACGCCGCGAGATGGTTTTGCACGCTGCCCAAAAACGTGTCGGCGATATGTTCAAAAATCTGTTCCTTGCTTTCAAAATGTAAATAAAACGTTCCTTTAGAAGTCCCGGCACGGTCAGTGATGTCGGAAACCCGGGTGTCTCGCAGTCCTCGTTCGGCAAATTCGGAGATGGCGGCATCGATCAACTGTTGACGAATTGCTGGGTTTGCTGGGCGGGCCATCGGAACCTCCTTTTTTGACCGTCGAGTCACTGACTGTCGAGTCACTGACTGACTGGTTATTTATAGAGGGTTCCGTCGAGAGTCAACACAAAATTTGAAGTTCGCAGTTATTCCATCACCATAATGAGCGGATTAAATGCTTTGGAGGCAATCATGACACGGGTTCCCACGTTGAGCGCAGTCCGTTCTTGTTCCGTGGCAATCACCTGCACCACGTCGTTGCCTACCAAAATGTGTACGACGAAAATCAACCCGCTGGGTTCGATGTGGACCACCTCGCCGGTAAATCTGAATTTGTTGCTTGTTTGGGAGGCCGTAAAAACCTGCGACGGTGTTCCGGAACGAATCACCTTACCTCTGTCCAACACGTAGACCGTATGGCTGAGTCGGAATACTTCGCTTAAATCGTGGCTTACCAGGACCGTTGCCGGCTGATAACGACGATGAAGTGCCAGAAGTTCTTCTTGAAGTTTGAGGCGCATCGTTAGGTCCAAGGCTGACAACGGTTCATCCAAAAGCAATATCGAGGGTCGGCGCGCCAATGCACGTGCCAAACCTACCCGCTGCCGTTGCCCGCCGGATAATCTGTCGATTTTACGGTTCGCCAACTCACGTAACCCGGCGACTTCCAACAGTTCAGCGACCGCCGCAGCACGTTGGCTTCGAGGTAAAGCAACCCCGATGTTTTCGGCGACGGTGAGGTTGGGAAACAATGCATAGTCTTGAAACACCATCCCAACTGACCGTCGACGTGGACTGAGGTTGATCTTTGCCTTCGAGTCATACCAGGTGATGCCTTCTACCTGAATCAACCCTTCGTCCGGTTCCAACAGACCGGCAATCATTCGAAGAAGAGTTGTTTTGCCTACACCGGATGGTCCAAACAAAGTTGCAAACTCGGCTTGGCCTATGTGAGCCTGAAAAACCAGATCCATATGCCCATCGGCGGTATGCAACTGCTTCTTGACGTCTAGCCTAATCATCGGAAGACCTGTTGGAGGGAATGTAAGAAGGAAAAAGGAGGGTATGGGCCATCATCGAATTATGTGAGTTCCATCCTCGAAAACCGGCGATTGACCAAATACACGAGCAACAGTATCGAAAAGGTGATGGCGAACAAAACAAACGCGTATTGATGTGCTGTGGCGTAATCCAAAGCTTCTACACGATCATAAATGGCAATAGATGCCATCCGGGTTTCGCCGGCCATGTTGCCGCCAACCATCAACACCACACCAAACTCGCCCACCGTATGGGCGAAACTCAACACCGACCCCGCGAGCAATGCGGGTTTCATGTTGGGTAACAACACCACGAACAACGTGCGGAGTCGCGACATCCCCAAAGTTGCCGCAGCTTCGCGTAAACTTACTGGAATGGAGCTGAAGCCGCTCTGTAATGGATGCACCATAAACGGCATGCTGAACAAAATAGAACCTACGATCACCCCTTCGAACGTAAACACAAGGCGTAAGTCAAACCACTCTTCGATCCATTGCCCCAAAAAATTCGCGGGGCTAAACGATACCAACAGATAAAACCCCAATACGGTCGGCGGCAGCACCAACGGCATGCTGACGAGTGTTTCAACGACGACCCTGAGCCTGCGTTTGGTGTACGCAAGCCAATAAGCCAACGGAATGCCCAACACCAGCAGCACTCCGGTTGTGATAGCGGCCACCTTAAACGTCAGAACCATTGTCTCGGTGAATTCAGGGGTCATGACGTTCCCCCCGCAACGAAATCTCGTTGGCTTTGACCAACCACGTGACGTGATCCCCAACTTGGAGGTCAAGTTGATGGGCAGAGCGGGCGGTGATGAGTGAGAGAACCGTTTGTCCGGCAAAACTCAACGAAATTTCCGCCAACAAACCGCTGGTGCGTACCGCGGTGATGACCGACGCCATCATATTCCGCATGCTGAGTTGGCCGCCCAGGTTTTTGGCTATCGATACTTCGGTTTCTTTAAACAGTACGGTAACTTGATGACCCGCACGCAGATATGGACAACGCGCCGGTGTTTCTACCACCAGAGCCGTCATCAGTTGGTCTTCAAAGATACAGATATCGACCAACGACAGGGTTCCGTCCGTTTCTATCGAAGCGATGGTGCCAACGAGTATGTTCATACAACCACAACCATTTTACTACACACCGGCATCTCGACACCCTCGACCGCACGCTCGTGAGCAATCCGGGTTAATAAACCACCTGCGCCCACACGTACATCCGATCGTCCTTTTCGGTTTCCGAAAGGTCCTTTTCATAAGTTACGATAAGCCGAGCGCGCCACGCATCGACATCATACATGGCTCCAAACACCGCCCTCCGTGCCAGATCGTCTTCCTTATCTACGTTCGGATCAAATTGGTCGAAACGTGTAATAATTCCGAAGTGGTATGGCAGAAATCCAACCGCGGTTGCAAAAAAGCCCATCTTGTCCACAGCGCCACCGACCAGATCGTCGTTCCCCATCAGAAATTCCGCTGAAAAATGAAACCAGTCGGTATCCACAACCAGATCGGCACCATAGCGCAGAAAATCGACTTCGGTATCAACCGAGTCGGCAACATCGGGATCTTTTGTTTTCAAATAGTTTCCCACACCGAACGAACCGCCGATCCTCACATTTAGTTTTCCGGCATCTTCGTTCTTGTAACGAACCCCAGCACGTCCCCAAACATTTTTTCGGGCGGTATCATCATTTACCGTGTTCGGTCCGGCGCCATTGACCAATGTTGCGCCATATTCGAGTCCGAATCCGTCGGGCAAATCCCAATCACCAAACAACCCCACGCCGATATCTCGTGCATCTTTGCCGCGCCCCAGGGCATCGGAAGCATAAGCCCGATTGACGGTATAAAGGCGGGTTGAGGACTCAGGATTTTCATACCCGAACAACGTTTTCATTTGGCCAAGACGAATTTCATGGTGTGGAATGTACTTCAGGCTGATAAATGCATCGCGAACCAGGTTGTTGATGGTCGATGGATCGATCATCACGGTATACCCAAGTTTGTCAATAATTTCGCCGCGAAACCTTAAGCGGAGACGTTTGATCGAAAACGCGCTGTTGTCTTCGATTCCGTCGTCCTGGGTATCCAGGGGAATAAAGGCCTGTGTTTGTAGATAACCCGACACGGTCAGATTCGGATAAGTCTTTTCTTTGGAGGAACCGTCTTGGGCGGCAACCCATCCGGCCGTGGCTGTGAATATAAGCAGCGCCGACGTGATGCTTAGCAGTACGTGCACTGTCGTTTTTCGTTTGCAACCCAGTCGGTTATTCATTTGGCACCTCAAATCCATACTTCTTTAAGATCTCTTTGCCCTCGTTGCTCTCCAGAAATTCGGCAAATGGTTTCGCCAATGGTTTTTTTGAGCCGCTTTTGGTGATCATATACCCTTGGCGTAGGGGTGCGTGATCGTCTTTATGAATCAGAACATAAGGTTCGCCAAGCGTTTTGGTATCCGGTGCGATTGCCAACGAATAGGCAATAATTCCAACGTCTGCGGCACCGCTTGCCACAAAATGTGCGGTTTGCGAAATATTTTCTCCCATCACCAATCGCGACTGAATCTGGTCCCAAATTCCGTGTTTGATAAACGTTTCTTTTGCAGCCACCCCATAAGGAGCGTGTTCCGGGTTAGCAATGGCGATTTTCCGAACCGAGTTGTCGGTCAAAAGTTTTACGCCCTTGCTCAAATCCAACTTTCCACCTTTTCGTTGCCACAGCACAATCCGCCCAATGGCGTATAACTTGGCTTCACCGACCCCAAATCCTTCTTTAACCAGAGTTTCCGGATAAGAAATATTGGCGGAAAAATAAAGGTCATAGGGCGCGCCATTGCGGATTTGGGCATAGGCTTTTCCGCTCGAACCATAAGTGGTTTGTATCTCGGCACCCGGGTTTTTTTTCTTAAACGCCAAAACCACTTCATCCAGCGCATATCGTAAGTCGGATGCCCCAAAAATGGTCAATGGTTGGGCATCGGCGACACCATTTCCGGCAAAACACAGCGCCATGAGGGCAAAAAAACACACTCTGCTCCACATCCTATGTCTCCTGAGGTTCGTAGATAAGTCAACTATACATCGAGTCACTGGATTACCAGATAGCAATCATTCAAGACCCGAAATCGTATGCAAGTTGACTATATAACGAGATGAAGAGTTGTTGCAAACTGAAAATGCGCATGTGCCGAAATGAATAAACCAGGCCGATAATGTTCAACAAATAGGGATTGGTTTGGTGTTTTGGTGGGTTTATACGCCCAAAATGACACTGGACGCCTTAAAAAACATCCAGGCGGTGTTTCCAACACCTAATTGAAGTCGTTCGACCGACTCACGGGTAATCACTGCCGCCAACCGCGTCTGCCCAGTTAACACCAATACGACTTCCGCATTAACCCCTCCCTGAATAACCCGGTCCACGGTCCCTTTCAGAATATTACGGGCGCTGATGTTTCGTGGTTCTTCGGTGGCAAGCAAAATGGAACTGGCTTTGATCAAGGCGTACACTTTTTTTCCGAGTCCGAGATCCATCGATTCGACACTCTCTTTGGTCACAATCGCCGTGATCTCGTCTCCGGCGCTCAGATGAACTGTAACTTCGTCATTGACCGACCCATGGCGAATCCGGACGATCTCTCCACTCAGTTGATTCCGCGCGCTGGTTTTCATACCGATCCTTTGTAATACGCCATAGGCATCCTGCGGGTTGTCGATGTGTTGCGCCAACAGTTCGAGAAACCGCTGGTGTGCTTCAGCAAACAAATCGTAGACTTGCAACACCCGCTTTCCTTCGGCGGTAACCACACTTCCGCCGCCGCCTTTGCCGCCGGTTACCCGCGAAACCAATTCTTTCCCGGAGAGATTGTTGATGGCATCCAACATATCCCAAGCACCTTTGTAACTTAAGCCCATGGCTTTGGCGGCGGCGCTGACTGAACCGTGGCGGTCGATTTGCCGGAGCAGTTCGATCCGTTTTTCGGTGAACTGCTGCTGATCATGGCTTAACGAAAGGGTTCCGCTGATTTGCATCACTCATTCTCCGACCAAACGAGGCCCGCCGGACCTCATCGACACCTCATACCGGTGATGTTACACCACCCAACGCGTCAGCGGAAATAAGGGAGTGACCCTGTTTCCGCTGACCCTCACAGAGGTTGCAGAACACCGGTCTTCGGATTTTCGGCTCCACCAATCTCAACCGCACATTTTTTTTCGAAACCTATTGATTCGGCGTCTTCAAAAGCGTAGCTATGCGCCGCGTGAGCGTCGTGATGTCGATCCGACGTTGGTTTTTTGATTGTTTTCCATCCTCATGAGGGTTCACCATGCGTTTGATTCGAGGTTCTATCATTATATATGTACTCGCTCTGACATGGGGCTGTGAACCGCCGCACACCGGAAATCCTGGTCCGGTGGACGGTCCGGAATCGGCCGACCCGGTTTTTGACCCATCGTTGGTGTTGGCCGACGACGAAGTGGATTTTGATCGTATCTTACCGGCCTATGCGTTGCCGGATGAACTTCGGACCGGTGAAAAAGCCGATTCTTATGATGATTATCGGGCACAAAATCCCCAATGGTACGCTCAGACAATTCCACCAACGGGTAACTTTAGTTATCGCCACATGAAAGAATGGGAGCCGATGCAGCGGCTTTATATTACTTATACGTCGGGTATGATGTACGACGCCCCGGTCGCCAACACACTTGCCGACATTGTCGTCAACACGGTCAAGTATGCCAAGACCAAAGTAGGAGTCGTCTATTCATCGTCTTCAGCCAAAACAGACCTCACCAACCGATTAAAAACCCGTGGATTAACTTCCACACAGATAAGCAGCAACGTGACGTTTGTTTCCATCGCCCACAACAGCATCTGGCATATTGATTATGGCCCGGTACCGCTTGTACGGAGCGATAATGCTATTGCATTCGCTGATTTTGAATATTACCACCAACGAACATTGGATGACGCGATACCCACCCGGCTTGGTTGGTACCACAACGTCAACACATTTCGGATGCCCGTGGCTACTGAAGGCGGCAACTTTCAGGGTGATGGCGAAGGGACCTGTTATATCAGCCAACGAGGTCTTCAATACGCTGGGATGACGTCTGCACAGATGGCCAAAGAGTGGGCTGATTACCTCGGGTGCACCAAACAGCTTGTGGTGTTGAAGGACATCACCGACGACGGCACCGGACATATCGACATGTTCTTTAAGTTGGTAACCAAAGACAAAGCGATCATGGGTGAATACAAGAGTCCCTATGTGAGTGACTCGGTCAACAAACAGCGTATGGATGACAACGCTGCGCTGTTGGCGGCCACGACGGTCAATGGCGGTACCAAAATTACCGTGTATCGGATGCCGTTTCCCAGCAAAGCCTCGGGTGTTCCCCGTACTTATTTAAACAGCACGTTTGTAAACAATGTGAACTTATGGCCAGTCTACAGCGACAACAAAACGGCCGAAGCCGAAGCGTTGCAGGTTTGGAAAACAGTTCTTCCGACCTACACACACGTCGGCATTCTGAGCGACAAGATCGCTCAATATAGTGGCACGATTCATTGTGTGTCTCGAACCATCCCCCAAGGTACTTTGACACCCTGGATAGCCAACGGAACATGTGGCTCTACCGGAAAATGCACCGCAACTTCTCTCGGATACACCGGAACTTGCAACAGTGCCATTCCATGCAAAGGACCTGCCTGGGAATGTAATTGCCCCGATTGCAGCCAATGTGGCACCACCACCACGGCCACTTGCCAAGGATATTGCGGTGGGCAATCACCCGCCGGATGTTATTGCGATAGCCTGTGTTCACAATATGGCGATTGTTGCAGCGATTACACGAGTTGGTGTTTGTAGGATCCTGTCAACAAAAAAAGAACACTTTCAGGGTCCTTTCTTACGTTTCTTCTTCAGTTTCCGCCCTCATCCAGTAAACTCATCTCAACACTGGGCTTGTACCCGCATTCACCGTCGGCAAACCGAGCGGTCTTCGTGGGTGAACCTGCTTGTAAATTCCCAATGATGGAGCCAAAAATGCTTGATAATGCGTCGGAAAAGCGCGCTGAACGTGTCGAATCGTTGGTAAATACCGGTCAATTGGAGCAGGCGCGTCAAGAGAGCCCTTCTGGTGGCGGTGCAAGTGGTCTAAAAACACAGCTCAAATCATTGGGATTTGGCGCCGGCGCCGCGGCCATCAGTCCCGCCTCCGATCCTGCTGAGCAAGTGGCACATCAGGGTACCAGCGGATCTGGTCAGGACGTGCCGCACCAGGCGGTGGCCGAACAAGCGCTAGGTGTATCGATGGCCGGTGTCCGTGCACACTTTGGTCCGCAGGCAAAAGCCGCATGCGATGCGTTGGGGGCTGAAGCCTTCGCATATGGCAGAAACGTAGCATTTAAGGATCCTTCGCCGTCACCCGGACTTGTGGCACACGAGTTGACCCACGTCGTGCAGCAACATGGGGAGCAGGAAACCAAAATTCAGCGGAAAACTTCAGGAAGTTCCGCCACAACCTACACCGTGAAAAAAGGCGACACACTCAGCGGTATTGCTGCCAAGTTTTATGGTGATGCAAACGCTTGGCAAAAAATTGCTGCAGCAAACGGCCTAAAAAATCCCAACGCACTTCAAATTGGCCAAGTGTTGGTGATCCCGAATGTGTCATCTTCGACTCAGCCGAAACCGCCGGCGGAAAATACGGACTCAAAACCACCGGCGTCACCTGCGACCTACACGGTTAAAAAGGGGGATACGTTAAGCGGAATCGCAGCAAAATTACTGGGTGATTCTTCCAAGTGGCCTACTATTGCCCAAGCAAACGGGATCAAAGATCCGTCGAAATTGCAGGTGGGTCAGGTGTTGAAAATTCCCGGCGCAGCGGAACAAAGCCCACCGGCGGCCAGCAAACCACCGGCCGAGCAGCCCAAACCACCAGCAGAAACGACTCCGTCACAAACCACCTACACCGTGAAGTCCGGGGACACGTTGAGCGGCATCGCCGGCAAATTTTATGGAGATTCATCCAAGTGGACGGTGATAGCCCAGGCCAATGGAATCAAGGATCCCACCAAATTGAAGGTCGGTCAGGTGTTGCAAATACCCGGTGCGGGTGCCGCAACACAACCGTCGGGTCCAGCACCCGCGCCGGCTCCCGCTCCTTCGCCGGGAAATACAAGCGGTGACAAAAACCTTGACCCGGCAATGCAGCCGGATGATCCGATTCCGTTGACCGGGTTGTCCGGGTTAAATTACTCGATGGCGGTCATCTACAATACCAAGGGAAAATACTTAAAAACGATGGCCAACCAGTTGGGCGTTGATGCCGCCAGTTGCGCAGCGGTTTTGCAGATCGAAGCCGGCGGGAAAGGATTTTCCAATAACAAGATGATAGTCCGGTTTGAAAACCATATTTTTTGGGGCCAGTGGGGCAAAAACAACCCCAACACGTTTAACCAACACTTTAAGTTTGATTCGGGAAAAACCTGGCAAGGACATTATTTCCGGGCCAACCCCAACGGCGCATGGGAGAGTTTTCACGGCAACCAGACTTCGGAATGGAAAGTATTGGATTTTGCGCGCACGCTCAATGACACCGGTGCTTTGAAGTCCATTTCAATGGGCGCAGCTCAAATTATGGGCTTTAACCATGCTGCCGTTGGCTACAATTCGGTCCAGGACATGTTTAACACCATGAACGGTTCCTTAAAACCACAACTTGACGGCATGTTTGCGTTCATCCAGGGCAAAAAAACGTGTATCGACGGCCTAAAAGAAAAAGACTACGTCAAGTTTGCGTCCGGCTATAATGGAACCGGCCAAGCTACAGCGTACGGCGCCAACATCGAAGCCGCAGCGATTGCATTCAAAAACGTTGCCGCCGGTAAGAAATACGCTTAACTCGTTTTTCTTATGGGTTCGTGGGCGAGAGCATCGAGACGCCCGCAGATTCGGGGCGGTGGGCGTTGTCAACACTCCAGTTTTCTCGTCTTCCGCGTCATCAATCCGCACGATCCTGGATTGTGGCAATTTTTGCTTAACCGAGCGGCAACCATGGCGATCTGGGCAATAGCCGAAGTTATTCGGGGGCGTTTGCCGGCATTACAGTGCTGAAGCGGCAATTTTACATTGGTCGGGGGTCATTCGCTGAGTTGCGGTGCGGGCGGCGGTGCAGGCGATCGCGTTTCCTTTCGCTCGTTCACACATTTTTTTGATGTATTCTTCGCATTCGGGAGCCGCGTTTCCTGCAGGCGGCGTCGGCGTTGCGGTGGAGCCCGCCAACGCACTTGTTGCGACTTTACATTGTTCCGGTGTCATACCGGCGGTTGCGTTTTTGACTGCTGCACAGGCCGTTTCGTTTCCTTGAGCCAACTCACAGGTTTTTTTGATGTATTCCTGGCATTCCGGAGAATCCGCGGCCCCGCCGGTAGGTACTTGGGCTCCTGCCATGGCACTGACCGCCAGTTTACACTGCTCGGCGGTCATATTGGCCGCCGCGGTTTTGGCCGCCGCACAAGCTGTTTCGTTTCCTTGAGCCAACTCACAGGTTTTTTTGATGTACTCCTGGCATTCGGGGGAGTCGGCAGCCCCGCCGGAAGGTACTTGGGCTCCCGCCATGGCACTGACCGCCAGTTTACACTGCTCGGCAGTCATGTTGGCCGCCGCGGTTTTGGCTGCGGCGCAGGCCGTTTCGTTTCCTTGAGCCAACTCGCACGTCTTCTTGATGTACTCCTGGCATTCGGGAGAGTCGGCTGCCCCGCCGGTAGGTACTTGGGCTCCCGCCATGGCACTGACCGCCAATTTACACTGCTCGGCAGTCATGTTAGCCGCCGCGGTTTTGGCGGCCGCACAGGCCGTTTCGTTTCCTTGAGCCAACTCACAGGTCTTTTGTATATATTCTTTACATTCTTCCGAGTCGGCGGCCCCCCCGGTAGGGACCTGGGCTCCCGCCATGGCACTGACCGCCAATTTACACTGCTCGGCAGTCATGTTGGCCGCCGCGGTTTTGGCCGCCGCACAGGCCGTTTCGTTTCCTTGAGCCAACTCACAGGTCTTTTGTATATATTCTTTACATTCTTCCGAGTCGGCGGCCCCCCCGGCAGGAACCTGGGCTCCCGCCATG
>JABWCM010000054.1 GCA_013360285.1 Myxococcales bacterium | reverse complement strand
GCGTACCTTCGGGTACGCCTCCGGTGGGCCTCAGTCGGCAGGCCCGCCTCGCTACGGCCACTGTCTCGCTCGCCGTTATTTTTTTCTCAAACACCCTCTCAGGTAGCATAGATGTACAGGCACCAATCATACGTCACATTGCGGTAGTCGCCATTTTTCACGATCTTGCGGGCCGGAAAGAGTGGCGAAGCACCGTAGATTCCAGCCGGCGGGTGCTATTGCTCGGAAACATGGAAGTGCGATGTTGAGGACAAAAGAGACCTGATGGGGCCGAAGATAATCCCGGATTGACACTCGTGGCCTCGATCATGCGAGAAATGCGGTTAGTCACGTTCCCCGGCAACATGCAGAGATCGATGAAATACTTCGTCGATTCCTGCGGAATCGGTCCCGTAATACCCGCGAACATTCCCATTTTTGTCCACCAATACGATTTTTGACGAATGTGCGATGTCCACCAAACTGTCTGAAACATACGCTTTTTCACCCATATCTACTCGGAATCCTTTAATTAGAAGGTTTTCAATACTTTTTTTTTCTCCAGTGAGCAAAGTCCATCGTTTTGTGTCTATTTCCATGTCATTAGCATACTGCTCAAGTACTTTCGGCGAGTCATGGTCCGGGTCGACGGTGAAGCTTACAATTTTAATATCCGCGCCGATGCTCTCGTAGCGATGATTTAGTTCTCTGACCGACCGTATCAACGCCGGACAAATCGACCTGCATGTAGTGAAGAAGAAGGACACAACGTAAACATGACCACGAAGATCCGAACTGCCGAACATTTGACCGGATTGATCAACCAATGCGAAATCCGGCAGTGTAGACAGAATCGGCGGCGGCTCCGGCACGTGTCGCATCAGCGGCCGGATGGCGGTCAAAAAGACAATTCCACCAACTGCACTCCAAAACCACGGATTTCGTTTCAACCGCAACCAAAACGAGCCAGATTTCATGTCGGTACGACCGCCAACTCGCTGTTCGTCAGTCATTCCCGCCCCCAGCTCCGCGTGTTATTCGAATTGCCAGCGTCACAGCCAATACCGCGAACACCAACACCACCCACACGGCAACGTCGCCGGCTATACCAAGCGCAACGGCCTGAGAGGGTGCCAATGCACTTCGTACGGCGTCGGTCGCGTAGGTCATTGGGTTGACGTTCATGACATATGTAACCCAAGAATCGGGTCGAGGAAACATCGAACCCGAAAGCACCCACAGGGGGATGAGCAATACGCTCATTATTGCATGATACGCCTGCGTCGAGGAGAAAACCCAAGCCATCGACAACGTGACGCCCGTAAGACCGATGCAAGTCAACAGCAATACCCCAAAAAGCGATGGCCACGAAACCGAATCCACGGAATATCCCGCAAATGGCGCTACGAGTGCCAACAAAAGGCACTGAAGCATGGCGACGCTACACACGCCAAGAATTTTGCCGACAACAAGTGAGAATCGACTCGCAGGAGCCACCAGCACCGCTTGCAGGAAACCCAGTTGACGATCTTCGATCACCGAGATAGTTGAAAATATTGCAGTGAACAACACGGTCATCACCAGGATTCCCGGAAAAAAATACTGGAGATAGTTGAGGTTCTCTACACCGGCGACTTGAAACGAATCGCCCATACCGGACCCAATGATCGCCCAAAACAAGAGAGGTTGCAGCACGACGCCGATCCACCGCGTTGGCTCCCC
Source organism: Myxococcales bacterium (assembly GCA_013360285.1). GTDB lineage: Bacteria > Myxococcota_A > UBA9042 > JABWCM01 > JABWCM01 > JABWCM01. The sequence goes on along the minus strand of JABWCM010000054.1, from coordinate 26,627 downwards.
ACGGAGACGCAACATATCGCGCCGCCACAACGCGTAAACCAATCCAAGTTCCTGCGCCAAGGGGCGCGGGTGTTTATCGGATGCAGGAGACTTCACCGGAAACCCTTCCGTCGCACGAGTCGACTCACGAAAAGTGGAAACCGAACCATCATGTGTACCCATTGAGCCTGTGAAAAAATCGCTGAACGAATTTGGACGGATGCTTTTGGCGCCGCTGCCCCGAAAAAAAATGCGCCATGTCCTGATATCACTCCGGATTTTTCCAGACAATCAGACACAAATTCGGCTGGCCAAAAATTCCACTAAAAAACACCACACACCAAGCCCAGATTTCTCACCGACTTGAGGTTACGAAAACCGATCCGCGAGCATCTTTGGGCCTGATAGGGCGCTTTGTCCTCAACAAGGCCGCCATATCTGCGGGCAAAAAGACCCACCATCCCCGAATCTGCTTGCGTCTCGGCGCTCTCGCCGGCAAGCTCGTGGGAAATACGGAACGATAGCAATCACTGCTTCAAGCACGTGCTGCTTCTTCAGAATCATGCGCAATTGCGCCATCTCCCAACGCTGTTCCTGTTAATTTAAGAAAAACGTCATTTAAGCTTGGTCGTCTCAACGAAACCGAATGAAAACTTCCGGATGGAAATGTCTCCACAAGACGTGGAATCCATTTGTGTCCGTCTTCGCATTCGACCAGGACGGAATTTTGATAAGTGAGGGTCGACAAGGAAAAGGTGGAACGAATCTGTTCGCTCAATGTCCGTGGCTCATCCGTCGCCATCACAACAATATCTTTGGAAAGACGGTTCCGGAGCCGCTGCGGTGAATCAATGGCAATGATCACACCCGCCTTGAACACAGCCAACAAGTCACAGTGGTCCGCCTCTTCAGTGCGGTGGGTCGCCACTACAATTGTCAAATTGTCACCCTGACACATCGCGTTGAGACGCTCCCAGGTAGATCTGAAGGACGCTTCATCCAAACCGGACGTTGGCTCATCCATGAGCAACAACCGAGGACGTGGAAGTAACGCACGTGCAATGTCAAGACGTCGAATCAACCCTCCGGAATACGTACCGACACGTTGATGTCGCCGATCTGACAACCCCGCGACGTCCAGCAAATGGTCGATTCGAGCCGAGGCGTCACGCACTCCTAGCCCGTACATCGACGCAGTTAACTCAAGGTTCTGGACGGCAGTTAGTTTCTTATCAAGACTCGGACTTTGGAAAACAACGGCGGTTTCCGAACGAAACCGTCGAAAATGGCCGGAAACCAATACTCCTGCATATCGAATCTGCCCGGTTTGAACTGGCAGAACACCTGAAATAAGCGACAGCACAGTCGATTTTCCACTGCCGTTCGGCCCTAGCAGGCCAAACACCTGACCGCGGGAGACAGAAAAAGTCACGTTGTCAACGGCCACCTGACTACCAAAACGGTGAGTCAAACCCACCACTTCCAATATGGCGGCTTCCGTAGGCAACCCATGCGCAGCGTTTGCGGTCACCGAATCCAAGCCTCCATCACCAGAGCACATGTCAACACTGGTAAATACGCGAGCGTCGCGAGGAAAAAACGCCTGGCCCACCTCGCGGTGTGGTGCACCCACATTCCTTGGACATTCATTGCCAACAGAAGCCCACCAGAAACAGCCGCCGCGATACCGTAAATCCAACCCGCATAACCCAAAGGCACCAATGCCAAACTAGTTGGGATCAACAATGTCGAATATGCGAGTGCCTGTGCTTTCGCGACGCGGTCGCCCCTCACGTTTGGCACAGTGCGAATACCAGCGCGCGCATAATCAGACTTTCTATAGAGCGCGATCGCAAGAAAGTGCGGGATTTGCCAAATCAACAAAATTGCAAAAAGCAGAACACCTGGGGCATCCAAATTGCCCATAGCTGCCGTCCACCCCATGAGCGGAGGCGCCGCACCCGGAAATGCCCCGACTATCAGCGCCAATGGAGTACGTGTTTTTAGAGGCGTATAGATGAGAACGTACGACAACAAAGCGGCGCAGCCAATTGCCGCAGTAATCCCGTTTACGAAAAATGCAAGGATTATCAACGAAACAACACCGAGGCAAATCCCAATTGTCAGCGCCGCCCCAACCGACATCCTGCCGTCAGGCAGCGGGCGATTCTTTGTCCGAGTCATAAGGGCATCGGTATCGCGTTCGAATACCATGTTAAGCGCATTCGCAGAGCCCACTGACATCCAAGTGCCCACCAATACACCAACCAAGGTGGTTGTTGTGATTGACTCTGGCGCAAACGCCACACCTCCGACTACCATCAAGACGCACATCGCCGTTACCGACGGCTTGGTTAGTTCCCACGAATCACGCAACCTAGCGGACCATGTAGTAGAGGCGCGGAAATCCGGCATTGGCAATTAACTACTCCCGAAATATCGTCGTTTTCATATATCGTGCACCATAACCATTCTTCGTCTGAGTGTTTACGGTACAAGTCACCTTTTCAAATGCTGCTATTGGCAGATAACAACCGACGATCACAATATTTGTCGATCGTTCGGAATATTGCCGCGCATGCTTTCATTTCCCGTCGCTGAAGCCCTTTTTTAGCACATTTGTCATAGCCGAATCCCGTGGATCTACGCTCCACAGCCACAGATTGACAATATGCGTCCCTCAACTGCGCCCCCAAACACGCGTCCATCATTCGCGGAACCTCCGCATCACACAGACTTCGCATCACGTCGCAGTGCATAAACCGGTCCAGAACCCGATCTGCACAGCCTTCAACATCCATGGTCGTTCCAAGTTGCCGAAGATCGGTCATTTCCGACATCAAGACCTGCTCTGCGTGTTTATATCGAAAAAATCCGATGGTTCCCAAAATGGTAGAAGCAACCAGCAAAGCCGCAACCACCCACGTTCCTGTCTGCTTTGCGGCCTGGGTGAGTCCCTGGTTCGCCTCGCTCTTGTCCGTATCGCTCATGCTTCACATCGGCGCCACAACGAAACTCATTCCGTCCTGCTGTTTACTCTCGTGTCATTTTCCCCACAAGCGGTTTATGCGCCCAGAATTCACAGGCATCTTGACGGTCTCGCCGCGACTCGTAGCGAAAAATCTGGCTTAGTCATTTAAAATCAAAATCTGGTAGTTTAGAGACCCAAAGAGCCACCAGAATGATCCACCATACGCCTGAAATTAGTGAGTCCAGACGTTGGACAGGGCGCACTGTAGTCAACTCAGCTTCGGCACGTCAAGCTTATGGTGAACGAACTCCACGTGATCACAACTCCGACACGCCTACTCCGAAATACAAGTCCAATCGCGAAATCGGACTCTCAGAGAGGGTCAGCGGAAATAAGGAAGTGTCCCTGGTCGAGCCGATTTTGAGTCGGAGGGTCCGGAGCTGGACCGACGAATATCGGGAATATTGCGCAGGGACGGGACAAGCAAAGCAGAGGCGGCCGATCCAGGATCCGTCATCTATTTCCGCTAACCCTCTTGGGCACCACTTGATCCCTATCACCGTTCGTATGTAGCTTACCCCCGGTTGTCGGTCCGACATGACCCTACCTTCTGTCGCTTTTCGTACCATCGGGAAACAACTATGTCAGACACTACGACTCGTGGGATTAGAATTCAGGTCCACGTCGACTACATTGAAGAGCGGTCCGATCCAGACCAGAACTACTATTTTTACGCCTATACCATTCGAATCACGAACAATGGCCACGAACGCGTACAACTTATCAATCGGCATTGGGATATTGTTGACGCGAACGGCAAGCAAGAAGTTGTTCATGGCCCGGGTGTCGTCGGACAACAGCCTAAAATTGCCCCTGGAGAGCGATTTGAATACACCAGCTTTTGCCCTCTAACCACGAGCTTCGGGTCAATGTCAGGCAATTATGAAATGATAACCGATAGCGGTGACCGATTTTTCGCTCAAATCGGCAGTTTTGCACTAGTTCGGGCGTTTGAAGTGAACTGAAGACGACGGTCGTGCAGAAATCATCACGTAACAACGCACAATCGACAGACAATCGTTACCCTGTGAAAAGATCACTAATTTGTAAACGTTCGACATACACATCGACGATATTGAATTCACTCGCACCTTACCGCTAACCCTTGAGGTTGTGAAAAAATAGCTGAACGAACTTGGACGGATGCTTTTGTCCCCGCTGCCCAGAAAAAAACCTGCGCCATATTCCCGATATGACTCGGTTTTTTTCTGGGCATCGGGGCCAAAATCCCCGCGTCCAAGTCCGTCCCCATATTTTTTCACAACCTCTATGATATCACTTGAGAGCAAGCATTTTTCGGGCCTCCGAAACCGATGCAACGGAACGTCCGGCCCGAATCGCCACTTTGGCCAATTCCTCAATCAAACGCCCATTGGACGACGTCTTGGAGCCATCGGGCAAATAGAAAGTATCTTCCAGTCCGGTTCGCAGGTGTCCGCCTAATTCTGCCGTTTTTTCGTGTAACGGCCATACCTCCTCGCGTCCGATTGCAATGGTTTGCCATTCCGTTCCCTGAACCATTTCTCGCACGAGGAGCGGTAACCAGTCCGGCGCAGCGGGCATTCCGCTCTGAACCCCCATCACCAACGACACATGAATCGGAGAATTCAGCATTCCTGCTTTGTGAAAAAGCCCCACACTTCTCAATATTCCTGTGTCAAAACACTCGCATTCTGGAGTGGTGCCCGTGTCTGCCATAACGCCGAGAAACTTCTGGATTTTCTCCACCGGGTTATCAAACAAAATCGGCGGCCACGCCCAAGTCCCGTTTTCCTTTATTCGTAAGTAATTTAACGATCCGGCATTCAAGGCAGCCATTTCCGGGCGACATCTCTTCAAACAGGCTATCGGACCATCCAGATTCGACCCGATGACCCCTGTAGACATGTTGATGACTACGTCGCCGACCTCAGCACGAATCGCGTCCACGATAGCGCTCGCAACCTCCGGGTCCCAACTTGGGAGGTGCCCGAATCCTTTTTCCTGTCTTCTAAAATGACAGTGCATCACCACTGCGCCGGCGTCGAACGCTTCTCTTGCTGATTTCGCCATTTGCTCCGGAGTAACCGGGACCCGATGCTGTTCGGGATTCGTCAAGACGCCCGTCAGCGCGCAAGTCAGGATTGTTTTCGTCATAAAATACACGTTCCAGCTCAAAAGTAACGATTTGCTGTATTCTGGGTGAAAGACTTATAGATTTTCCAAATCAAACATCACCAAAATTCACATCGTGTTCCCCGAGAGGCGAAAATAGTCGAAGCGCCAGTTCAGTTGCAACAAAGAAAACGATGTGGTACCCACGACGACTTGCCTGGGGTGTTCCCCGCAAAACTTGAGGAACGTTCGGATTAATGATTCTCACAAAAGCCATTTTCGTTTCAAGAACTCACCGGATGTTGCTCGTAGTCGCAACGGTTCTTATTCTTGCGTTGCCGACGCTCGCAATGGCAGAGGGAAATTTCAGCAGTCAGGTTAACGCTTCCGTTTCCAGCAGTGTGCAGCGCGACTTTTCTGCAGACTTCCACTCCAACGCATGCAAAACACCAAAACGGCGTCTAAATTACAAATCGCAATACAGATACTCAAAAAAGTCCGGTTTTGTGTTACTTCCAGGCCGAGGGAAGGGCTATTATCATTTTTCGGGCCCAGATCACCCAGAAGAAGATGCCTGGGGCGCGCCGGAGGCCATCGCATGCGTAGAGCTGGTTGCCGCCGAGTGGTCGACCCGGTATCCCAAGAGGCCACGGGTGGGCATAGGCGATATCAGCCGACGAAACGGTGGAAGATTTGCTCCCCATGTCACTCACAGAAATGGCTTGGATATTGACGTCCGCCCGATGAAACGCAGCAGCGAAGGTCGGACAACAGTTTCACATAACGCCTACTCGCGCGCTTATACAAAGGATTTAATTGATCTTTTTACGGAAGTTTGCGCAGTTCAGCGTGTATTATTCAACGATCCGGTTCTCATAAAACAGATGAAGAATGTTCGCCGCTCGGCAGGGCACCACGACCATCTGCACGTGTCATTAAAATCGGCTGTACGCCAGCCAGAAGCCGTCGTTGAGCGTGCAAATCAAATCAGAATGATCGCAAGAGGCAACGCTCCGGTTGATTCGCCCCAAACGGCATCGAACCCCTGATCGCACCGACCGTCAACGCATTTTCCAGCCCGGGGCCACATTCAGCCAGATAAGCTCATTTTCCATCAAATGCCCAAACTCGAAATCGGTGATTTGAGATTTCTTCGCTCTTACAATCGTTTCTACCACTTCTCTGATACGTTCTGGCGAGATCACGGTTGCATGATACAGCGCGGGTGCCATACCCGTGGCCGGCACATCTTGCATTCCGACCAACGCAACATTTGCGCCACCAACATTCGCGTGAACATCAGCTACAATCTGGTTGACATACGAGTAATTTAAGCGATCTTCGGTAGCGATGACCAACCGGCCAGTCCGCCGCACGGACTCCACAACAAATTCGCGATCATACGGCACAAGTGTTCGCAAATCGATCACGTCACAGGTTATTCCGGTTTCTGCCAGACTCTCCGCCGCATGTACCGCTTTGTGAAGAGCCAAACCGTAACTGACGACCGTACAATCCTGCCCACTCATCACCTGGCGCGCTTTCCCGATCGGTACAAAAAAATCTTCAACCTCCGGAATCGAGTCCTCGTCCAAAACCGGCCGCTCTCCGGGCAACTGCGGACCGGCGCGCAACACACGAGCGGCACCACGTGCTTTTGGATCGTGGCGCACCCGATACAAATCCTTGGGTTCAAGGTAAATCACCGGCCCCCGGTAAGTAGCGCAGGTTCTCAACAAACCATACGCATCAAAACTGTTCGACGGCATGACGATAACCACTGAAGGCACATGAGCGTAGTAACTTTCCACACTCATAGAGTGATATAACGCCCCGGTAAGGGTTGGGTCCGACGGCATCCTGACCGTTACGTTCGGACTCACCTGCCCATTGGTTGCCCAGTACAAATGGCCCAAGTGGACAAGCCAATGCAATGTATTTAAGCTGTAGTCCGCAAACTGAATTTCCGGAAAAAGCGCCAAATCCGGGTGAAGACCCGCGCCTGCAGCAAGTCCCAAAATAAGAGGTTCATTGATCGGCGTATTCCACACCCGATTGGGATATTTTTGCGGCAAAAATCGTGTGCACCCAAACACACCGCCCAAAGTATGGCCACAATCTTCCCCCCACACAGCGGCATTCCCCGTCGCCAACGTTCGGTCCAGGGCTGCCCGGATACTCTGGGCAACCGTGATTCCACTCCGCGGCCCATCCCACGACGACTCTGGCTCTCTTACCGCAGGAAACGGCGGTTGCCGAAATTTCCAAATCGAATCAGGATCGGGCTTAGGTTCGGCCACTACTTCATCACGAATCGTCCGGATTTCAGCCGCCAACCGTTTTGCCAGCGGATTGTCGGCATAATTGCCCAAGTACCGTGTCGGATTATTTGGCCATGGTGTTTTGGGTGTAAACGCTTGTTCTGAAGAGATAATCCCCAACTGGAAAAGGTATTGACCAAAGGCAACAAGAGGATCGAATAAATCCGGGTCAAAATCTTTCAGGCCGCTTGAAGAATGACCACGAAATCGCACTACCGGGCAGTGCAATATAGTCGGCTTGCCGGTGAAATGGACCCGCTGTACAGCACGAAATGCCGCTTCGTAGACGTCTCCAAAATCTGCGCTTTCGGCGGACTCAAACCCTATATTGAAAGCTTTGGCGTAACTTTTGAGGTCAACTATCGCAACACCTTCACTTTTCGGTGTTGAAATCGCCATTTCGTTGTCCGTAACCACGAAGAGTACTGGAAGGCTCCACAAACCCGCTGCCGAAACTCCCTCATGGAAATCACTGCAGGAGGTGGTTCCGTCCCCAAGCACCACAACAGACACAACTCCAGTAGATTTCCCTTGTAATTTCCATCCCTTTGCATATCCCGCCGCCTTTCCGATTTGCATTCCCAGTGCGCTTTGGTTGGGTTGAATCCCGTAACCCACCATGGAGACATGCATCACCATTTGACGCCCACCCGCGCTCGGATCGGTGGCTCGGGCCGCCTGTTGCCGGAATTGATCTCGCACGAAACCATCGTAACCGGATAACAGCAATACGTTATCTACCAGGGCGTCCGACCGATAATGCGGAAATATCGCGAGTCGTTCCGCGGCGGATCGACCAACTGGAAGTTCCATGGCATCCCACAGCGCCTGAGCCAAAGCGGCACCGTGGACTTCTTCACCCATCCCTCCGATAAAAAATCCACCGATATCGTGTTCACCGCGCAGCTTCATGCCGATTTTTTCATCCAGCACGAGCCTCATTCGCAGCGCATTCACATAAAGTTCCCGCAATCTATCGGCAGGGATCCGTTCGATTATCTGATTTGCTGAAACCAGTTGGGCTTGAGTACGGTCAATCACGATATATCGCTCCCTATCTAACTACGACGAGGCGTTATCTTCTCATGCCAACAAAGTTGGGTCACGTGCAGATGTCCAACCGACGTTTCAGTATTGAAAATCCGCCTCGGTCTTTACGCGTATGACGAAGTCGTCCAATGCTTCCACTGCGCTCTTCTGTCCCTGACCACGTTCGCGAATATTAACCGTTTCGGTTTCTTCTTCCTTTTGTCCGACCGTCAGCATGTATGGCACACGATCCAGTTCGGCCAATCGGATCTTTGCCCCTATTTTTTCGTCACTATCGTCAAATTTTACGCGCAGACCTGCCTGAGTTAGCGCCGTGTAAACCTTCTTGCCATACTCAACGTATTTTTCGCTGATCGACATGACTTGAACCTGAACTGGACTCAACCACAACGGGAACGCGCCGTTCAAATGCTCGATCAGAATACCCACGAACCGCTCAAAACTTCCGTAAAGGGCTCGATGGATTACCACCGGCACGGCTTCGCGGTTGTCTTCGGTAACGTATGTCAGTCCAAAATTTCGCGGAAGTTGAACATCAAGCTGAATTGTGGCGCATTGGTGCTCGCGTCCAAGACTGTCCCGCACCATGAAGTCAATTTTCGGGCCATAAAAGGCGCCTTCTCCGTGCTCCACTTTGTAATCAACACCGGAATCGCGAAGTGTTTCTTCAAGCTCGCTCTCCGCCTTGTCCCACATTGCAGGGTCTCCCATGGCGTTGGCGGGTCGTGTCGAAAATACGACGCGGTAACTTAAGTCAAACGCCCGATACACCCGATCCAGCAACGCCATACATCCTTTCACTTCGTCCACAATTTGATTTTCCGTAATGAAGAGATGGGCGTCGTCTTGGCGAAACATCCGTACGCGGGTCAGTCCGGACAATGCGCCGGTCACTTCGTTGCGGTGCAAAACTCCCTGATCGTGAATACGCAACGGCAGTTCTTTGTAACTTCGACGTTTTGAACCAAAAATAAGCATGTGGCTCGGGCAGTTCATCGGCTTTAAGCCAATACCCGTCGGAGGATGGTCGTGTTCATTTTTATTCGAATCGTCGACTTTTTCCGTAAAAGTGAACATATTGTCGCGAAAATGGAACCAATGCCCACTTGTTTCCCACAATTTCTGGTTGAACAACTGCGGCGTTCCCACTTCGACATAGCCGTTGGTCAACACCAACTCGCGCATTTTTTCGGACAATATTCGGTACAATGTGGCTCCTTTCGGCAACCAGAACGCCGATCCCGGAGCCCATTCATGGGTCATGAATAACTCAAGTTGTTTACCCAATCGGCGATGATCCCTCTTTTTAGCCTCCTCGATCCGATACAGGTATAAGTCGAGTTCTTCTTTTGTGGGCCACACCGTTCCGTACACACGCTGGAGCATCGGTTTGGTGCTGTCACCTCTCCAGTAGGCTCCTGCGACGGTTAGCAGCTTAAAATTTTTGCATTTGCTGCTGTATCGAACATGGGGTCCTGCGCACAGATCTACAAAATCGCCAAGCTGATAAATCGACACGGTGTCGTCTTCAATATTGGTGATCAATTCAAGCTTAAAAGTTTGGTTCCGCGCTCCGAACCAGTCGAGTGCTTTTTGTTTGTCCCAAGTTTCATGTTTGAGTGGCAAATTCGCCTTCACGATCTCCCGCATTTTTTCTTCAATGGCGGGTAAATCATCGACACTGATGGTCACAGGAAGGGACATATCATAATAAAATCGGTTGGTTCCGTCCTTGGTCGGCGGGCCGATTGCAAATTGCGCGTCCGGATACATCTGCTGGATCGCTGCTGCCATCACGTGTGCCGTCGAATGCATCAGACAATATGCCTGGTATGCTTCCGGGCTTTCAAAATCTGATTCATTTAGAGCAATTTCTTTGTCACTTAATGCTTCTGCCATGTCCCTATCATTCCCACCGGTTTATGCACCGATTGCTTCCAATTGAATACGAAGCGCGGCTTCCCTGTGCTCCAGATCCGCACCGATTGCTTCCCATTCTGCGTAAAGTTTGTCCAGATCGGCTTTCAGCTTCCTCAAGTCGGCAAAAACCACATCAACGCGAACCTTATTCTGATAAAACGACGGACTACTTTGCTCTTCGAGCAACTTGGCTTGCATATCCTCCGCGTTGTGGATTGTCGCTTCAAGTTCCGTCAGCCGCTGTTTTAATCCCTTGGTTTCGCGATAGAAGTTATTTCTTAACTCCGCTTCCGCTCGTTTTTGATCCCGCTTTGAAGTCGAAGAACCGTCGTTGGTGGTCGCAGAAGAGGATGCGCCCGCTCCGGTCGACGTTTCGATTTCTTGTTGGGCTTTTTTCCAAAGATAATATTCGTAATTGCCAAGATACGGCGTTACCCACCCGTTATCGACTTCCAACACATAATCGGCTACCGCATTGATAAAATAGCGGTCGTGGCTGATAAAACACAGCGACCCTTCGTGTGCTCGGAGCGCCGATTCGAGCAACTCGCGGGAATTCATGTCCAAGTGGTTGGTTGGCTCGTCCAACAGGAGAAAACTCGCTGGTTTTAGCAACATCTTGGCCAACGCCAACCTGCTCTTTTCTCCCCCAGACAACACAGATACCTTTTTGTCAACCGCGTTGCCGCTGAACAAAAATGCCCCCAAAATCGGCCGAATCTGCGGCACAGCGTCGTAATCGGCAACCGACGCCATTTCTTCATACACGGTTTTTGTGCCGTCCAACGCCTCCACCTGGTGTTGCGCAAAATAGGCACGAGTCACGTGATGTCCCAATGTGTAACTACCTGATTCATAACTCAAAACACCGGCGAGTATCTTTAGCAGAGTGCTTTTTCCCGCCCCGTTTGGCCCGACCAACGCAATTTTCTGACCCCGTTCAATCACCAAGTCCAAATTCCGATAGACGACAAGGTCCCCGTACCTTTTTTCCACCTTTTCCAACTGGGCCACGACTCGTCCAGTCCGCTCCGGCTGCGGAAACTGAAATCCGCGCATCTTACGAACGTCCTGCTCCCGTTCGAACCGTTCGACTTTATCCAAAGCACGAACTCGGCTCTGAACAGCGGAAGCTTTGGACGCCTTCGCACGAAATCGCTCAATAAAACGCTCAGTTTCAGCAATTTCTTTCTCTTGTTGGCGAATCTGTTTATCCAAAAGTTCACGGCGACTCTCACGTTGAGTAAGATAAGAATCGTAGTTACCAACATAAACCGTTAATTTACCATTCGCCAACTCGGCAATCCGGTTGGCGACCCTGTTGATAAACCACCGGTCGTGGCTGATGACCACCAGCGTGCCTTCGTAATCGCCAAGAAAAGTTTCAAACCACTGGAGCGTTTCCAAATCCAGATGGTTGGTCGGTTCATCCAGAATCAGCAGATCGGGTCGTTGGAGCAAAAGTCTTGCGAGCGCGATTCGCATCATCCAGCCACCCGAAAACTCTCCGGCGGGGCGTGAAAAGTCGGACTCACGGAAACCTAATCCCGACAATACTTTACGAGCGCGTCCTTCCACCGTATAAGCGTCTCGATGTTCGAGTTCCGCTTGTTTTCGTCCAAGCCGTTCCAGCAACTCCTGTGCATTTTCACCCCCTGCTACCTCAAGGTCAGCTTGTATTGCCGAAATCTCTTCCTGAAGGCGCAGTTCGTCAGAAAACGCCAACAGTGCCTCATCAAGCACGCTGCGTTTACCAAACGGGTCAACTTCCTGCTCCAAATAACCGATTCGAAGGGATTTGGGCTTCTGGATTTCCCCAGCTTCCGGCGATACCGTTCCAGCGATGATTCGACACAGCGTGGTTTTGCCTGCACCGTTGGGTCCAACCAAAGCGATACGCTCACCGGGGGCAACAAACCACGACAATCCCGAAAACAAAATCCGGTCACCAAACTGCTTTTCTACTCCCTGAACGTGCAACATTTGGTCACTCTCCGGCGCCCCACATCCGTATCCCAATCCACGGTGGGATTGTGCCTATACCAAAATCGTCGCGTCGACGAAAGGCGCCATCGTGCTCCGTCGGTTTCCTCAAGGTCGACGAATTTGTTCATTGACGCCAAGTCTCGAACAACGACAATCAATTGAGGGGCCAAACACGCCCATTGAATTTGGTGAGGCAGACCTTATGGAAACATCGGAATTCGAACTTGTTCCAGAGCAGCTTCGGAACCATTATCGGCGATTTCGCGTATCCGAGCGCATTCTCCTTTCCGGGCACTCGCATCAAGCCTGGCCGGATTGTGCGTTTGATGCGCAAACCCAGGCCTGGCTTGATGCCGCGGCATTTGTCGACGATAAGTGGCGCCTCGCCTTCGAAAAGGCCGGTCGGGTCGCCAAAGGATTCGCCGATTTGTTGGGGGATCAACCGGAAAACATCGCGCTTGGGGCAAATACCCACGAATTGGTTTTTCGATTCCTGTCCGCCCTACCCCTCCGAGAAAGACCCAAAGTCGTGACCACCGACCACGAATTTCATTCAATGTGGCGGCAATTGGCACGTCTTGCCGAAGAAGGACTAGAAATCGATTGGGTTTCTGTGGAACCTGTTGAAACCCTCTGTGATCGATTGATTGCCACAATCGATCATCGAACCGCAGCGGTCATGGTGTCTGCCGTTTTTTTTGACACCGCTAAGATAAACCCAAACCTCGGCGTTGTTTGCAATTTCGCTCGTTCGGTTGGTGCCGAGATGTTTGTCGATGCGTATCACGCACTTGGAGTAGTAGACTACGATTTGTCGAAGCACGGGTTAAACGATGCTTATGTTACTGGAGGTGGCTACAAATACCTCCAACTTGGCGAAGGAAATTGTTTTCTTCGACTACCGCCGCATTGCGAGTTACGACCGATCTTTACCGGCTGGTTCGCCGACTTTGAACACCGATCCAATTTAAATCGGAACGAGCGCGTGGCTTACGGTGATGGCGGTATTCGTTTTGCCGGAGCGACTTACGATCCCACAAGCCACTACCGGGGGGCAGCCGTATTTGAATTTTTTGAACGTCAAAAGTTGACCCCTTCGGTATTACGAACAACCAGCCAACGGCAGTTGGCCTTATTTGAGCAAACGTTGGTACAAGCCGACCTTCCGACCTCGGTTTTTGCGCGTACACATAACGCTCCTCTGCCGCAAATCGGCGGTTTTCTCACTTACAGATCTGCGCAAGCGCCACAGGTTGTTGCTGAACTTCGACGCCGGAACATTTTTTGTGACGCGCGCGGGACAGTGGTCCGATTTGGTCCAGCGCCTTATCTTTCAGACCAACAGATACAAGACGGCGCGCTACAAACCGCCGAAGTAGTCCGCAGCCTACCCCGGAGCGAATAAACGTGACTCGAACACACCGCAAAAAAGTGTTGTTGTTGATGTCCGGCGGAACACTCGGAATGGACGGAAAAAGACCCACACCACTACATCCAGGCACTTATCTACGTAATCTGGTACAGGTGGTTCCAGAAATCGGCGAAATTGCCGATGTAGAGTCGGATATTCTGTTTAACCTTGATTCGTCCAACATTGGACCCACCCACTGGTCGCAACTGGCCGAACGAATCGGTGACTCCATCTTGTCTCGTGCGGCACCGGACGGAATCGTTCTGATTCATGGCACGGACACGATGGCCTACACCGCAAGTGCTCTGTCGTTTATGTTGCCGGGCATCGACCGCCCTGTGGTACTCACCGGATCACAACGACCGCTCCAGGAAATTCGTAGCGACGCTCGCCAGAATTTGTTGAACGCTGTCGAACTCGCGACCATGAATATTCCAGAAGTTACCGTTTGTTTTGGTTCTCGCCTCTTTCGGGGAAATCGGGTCACCAAGGTCGATTCTTGGCGATACGGAGCCTTTGAATCGCCCGGCATGCCCCCGTTGGCGGAACTTGGAGTAACCGTCGACATAAGTGACGAAATTCGTTATCCTAAATCGCCGTTTCGCGTACAAAATACCGTTGACTCACGGGTCATGGTGGTCTGGGTTACACCTGGCCTAAATCCACAAACGATTGTTGCCGGCGTTCGCGCGGCGAACATTCGTGGGTTGGTTGTGGCCGCATTCGGAAGTGGAAATTTAACAACCGAGCCGCCCGCGATGTTGGAAGCGTTGACGTCGATTGTCAACGATGGAGTCACGGTCGTCGTCACCAGCCAAACCCTTCGCGGTGGCGTGGATTTGACTCTTTACGACTGCGGCGCGGCATTGTTGCGCCTTGGCGCTATCCCGGCGGGTGACATGACCTTGGAGGCGACCGTGACCAAATTGATGTGGGCGTTGGCCAACACCGACTCCCCGACCGACGTCAACAGGGTCATGCAGCAAAATATTGCGGGCGAACTCACCCACGAAGCACACGGACACGCGACATAAGGAACATCGATGTACAAAATAGATTGTGGTTTCGCTGTCGTTGAAAAGCATACCCGATGCCATATTGGTACCGTGTTTTGTCTCGCGTTCACCATTTCGGCTGGATGCGCCACAAACGGAACACCGGATGTCACCGAACCCGATATTGCAGACGTCTTGCTGACTAACGACACACCGGACGTTGGTTTTCAAGAGGTGCCACCGGACATCGCCAAAACGATCATCGACGTCCTGGTCGACACCCACACGGACATCACCGATGTTGGTCAAGTCGGCGAAATCGACCCGTCCCACGACACAAACGCTGTGCCGGACACCATGACGGCGGTCGTAGATGCCCATGACTGCCCAATCAACACCGACTGCACCTCCGGAGACACAATGGAGGCATCAAAAGACGTCGGGTCGGACACGCCGTCTGCCCAGTCCTGCACCGCCTTTGGTGAATGCCTCGCGCAATTCGGGTGCGATTGCGAGTTGAATAACGACTGTCCACCAACTGGTTCGGTGGATTTTGAGTCCTGCCAAGCCCAGTGTGCCAAACAACCCGCGTGTGTGGAGTCGTGTTTTCAAACACTTGAACCGGTCACTTACCAACGATTCGTTGCGTTGCAGGCCTGCGCAGAAGCCAAATGTGGCGATATAAAAGAGAAAACAGCAAATCTAGCGTGCTTAAAAACACACTGCCTTTCCGAATACGCGGCATGTTACCATGTAGGTGACCAGTCTTGCGTTTGGTTATATAACGAATGTGCGGTTGGATGTAAGACTACAGATTGCTTAAATAAATGCGAACTCCAACTTGATGCAGAATCGTATGTCGCGATGGTGAATTGGGACAAATGCCGGTTTGATCTATGCGATAACGACAAAAACGGACAACTCGACAGCAATACCTGCAATACGCTTGTCGCTTACACATCCTGTGCGAAAGGGGCAACTGATTGTATCCCACAGGCGTTTTTTGGAACGTCGACGTGTTTGAAGGTCGTCACGTGCCTAGGTCAGTGTAGCAACTGGACTGAGCAAACCTGTTTGTCTACTTGCCTGACCCCAGCACCGGACGCCGCCACACCACTGGCCGAGGTGATTGCCTGTGTGGTTGCGCATTGTGGCACAACCGACGCCCAACTGACCCCTAGTTGTTTATCCGAAACGATCACCGGTCCATGTGCCACCCCCGCGCAAAACTGCCAATAACCCACCAGTCGGCTATCCGACCAACGCTCGTGGTATCACTGTTGATTATGGTTCACCCAGCTCAACCAGTGGTATCCACCCGATGGCCCCCGACATACACAATTCCAGGATCCAACCCCAACCATCTAGTCCAAGGGTGGTGTCTGACGGGACACTCTGCAATGCGGCCGTAAGAATTTGTACGGCATCGTTTGCTGAAATCGGCCCGTGCGCAAGGCGATCCCACAACGCCAAAACGAAGGGCGGACACGGCACAACGGCCACAGATTCGGAAACAAAACCGGCTAGATAACTCGCCGCGGACCCGGGCGGCCCCCAATCGGTGTTGCCGGCCATCAGCCTTTCGTGAATCGGAACGACGTCCAGCGGCAGCCGCAGGACATCAAAGCCGCGATGACGAACGATCACCCCTTCGGCGAATTTTTCCGGCTCAACTGGGATCTCCGACGCCGGCGTAAAAAGGTGTTCCGCCTGATCGTCCTCCGTTCGTAAAGTTAACAATGATGCCTCGAAACTAAGCAACACAACTTCGATGGCAGACGAGGTGCGATCATTCATAAACGAATTAAGTCGGTCAATTAGCGGAGCCCGGTCGAACAACCACGGCGAATAAGCAAACGTTCTGACCATCGGTTCACAACGCCCCTGGATTTCCCAGTATCGAAGCAGTCCGGGGGTTACCGAACGCACCGACTCGACCAATGCTCCACAGTCCAACGGCGCCGCAATCGGATGCACGACACCGTTCGCCGTCACCTTCCGCGCGATCCGTGTACCCATCGCGTCCTGAAACCGTTGTTGCCACTCACCCAAATCCACTTCCACACCGGCGCCGACCAATTCCAACGGAGCGGCGGCTTGTTGAGCCAAAGGCGCCAACACATCCAATGCCTCATCGCCAAAAAGTGTAAGGCGCCGGAGCCAATCGCGTAGAATCCGTGCCGACGCCGCACGCCGCCACTGCTCCCACGATAACGCCAATGGGGAGAACAGCAGTCGATCCAGCGTGTGCTCCACATGAGCCCGGAAGTGCCCGATCGATTGAAACACCGACGTATCCTTTGACAACACCGCGGCAGTTGCCGCACTGGACAACCGAGGCCAATGCCCCACCACATAGGCCGTTGCGTCACTCGACGAATCGAGGTGGGGATGCTCTACCCGTACTCGCACCCCCGTAGTAGCCTCCTGCTGTATTGCCGCCAGCTCCTGATCAAACCGCCGCAGACCCTCTTTTAACCACCGCACCGTGGCTTTTGCCCGCCGTTGTAACGCAGCGGAGTCCTCCGTCAACCACTTTGCGTCCCCTATTCGCACAGCAGGTTTGGCGGCCATCGCCGCACGATCAAAACCGTCTTCATCAAGGCGCAACACCTGGTCGATGCCATACCAGAACGTTACCGGCAACAGTTCATTGAGGCGCGCACTAAGATAAAGCTCCCAGCGGCTCAATTCCTGGCGATACGCACACCCCACAACCCGGTGAAGCACTTCGTGAGGCGCCCATTTTGCGGAATGACTCGGGTTGTACGTGCACAACACATCATCCTGCAAGAAACCCTGATATTTTCCGACAATCAACCGCCCGTCCTCCCACTGTCCATGCCGGAGATCGAGCACACCATCGGCCGGTGTAAATTCCTCGGGCCAATCCAGCCACGTCCGCGCCTCCACATGCGCCGTGGTCACCCCCGCCTGCAATCCCATCGCAGAGGCTCGTAAACCAAACGGACTGGCGAAAATCTCCGCTTCCGGAAACCCCAACCGGGCGGCGATCTGACTGCGAAAGGGAAACGCGGCTTCGCGCAACATCTCCGAAAAAACAACGAGTTCACGCGCAATCGCATCGTCGTCCCGCATCAGCAAAGCCCGCCGTCGTTCGGCCGGTGTGGACACGTTTTCCGGCGGAAGAAGAGCTGGTAACATAACGGCGATATTATTCATGGTCCGTCCTCAACGACGCAAACTTTCCTGACCGCAAAAACGCCAAAACATGCTGTTGTGTTTCGGGATGATTCATAATCCAGGTATGGCTGGCATCCACAAGAACAAAATCACGCATTCCTGACAATTTTGTCTCATTTACCAATAAAGTACCATCGCTTTTTTCACTCCGTGGAAGAACGGACATCGTATGGGTCACCCAACTCGTCGGATTCCCCCAAGCGCGGGACCGGGTCCCGGCAATCACTCCAAAAGGTGCCGGCGGAAGCGGCCAATCGGTCGGACTACATACGTCTTGACCGGCGGGCCCGTACACCCATCGAAACAACGCCCGTGACTGGAAAGTCGATGCCACCACGCTCCCTTGGTTCGGCGGAGCGATCAGCACCGCACCAACCCACGGAAGGTCAGCGGACAACAAACGTACAAGTATGCCCCCCAGCGAATGGGTGACCGCAAACAGTTTTTGATCGGGCAACTCCCGACAAATCTGCTCCTTAACCCATTGTGCCGACTCCACCACCGAGGCTTTTCGCGATGGGTAGGTGACCGACCACGTCGTATAACCCGCGTTTTCCAACGTGTGCCGCAACTGCGCCAACGAACGTTTTGATCGCGCGAGACCATGCAGCAAAACGACGGTCGGTTTTGCGGTTTCCGGTAAAACAGTACTATCGGTCATACACTAAATAAGCGCCAGGTCCACTTAAACACTATCCATTCGATGGGTTTTGCATGATGCTGCACCGGTCAATAGACGGCCGTCTCACAACTTCTTTGCGTCGTCGTCCCGACTGCGAGGAAACAGCAATGTAAGGTCTTTCGGTCGATATTGGTCCACAATTTCCAAAACCTTCTGCTCCAACGCTTTTCTTTCTTCCATCAACTCACGCCGCTGTTCGGGAAACCGAAGCAACGCACGAAAGGTTCCAAACCAGCGCCTTATGTGGGTTAAGCGGTCAAAGACCTGTAGGGTTGCCCACCCGGTTAGCGGTAACATAAGGAAAACGCCCACCGCGCCCAACCCCCCCCACTTCCACCCGGCGCCCACGATCAGCAGCAGATGTAATAACAACGTACCCGCCAACCCTGCAACTAATTTAGTGGTTGCAATCACGTCTTTTCGGGGAGTCAGAAACCGACCGGCAAAAATCGCCAACAAGCCGATCGGCGCATGGAGCACCAGGCCCGGCAACGCCAGCGGCAGCCACACAACCAACAGCGCGACGTGGCGCAACAAACGGAATTCCACACGACTATTGGAAGGTTCGACCAAAATATCCCGATCCCGAAGTCCCATCGCGGCCAGGCGGTCCAGGTACTCTCTTACGCGTTCAAAAAGCTCAATAACATTGGGTTTGTCTTTCACAAACGGAAAATTGGCCGAAAACCGCCGGGCAAGTTCGATACGTTCCTCGATGGAAATCGCCGGGGGCTGGTAAATGCGGCGAACACCGTCCAAAACCCTCAGTGTTTCCCAATCATCGGCATTGATGGTGAGGGCACGGATCGCGGTTTCCAAACGGGTCGTCAATGTTTTCGCTTCTTCAAAAAGTTCCTTGGAATCATCGGCGGTTTCCGAACCACGCACCAGGATCGGAGGACCAAACTGCAACAGTGCCCGACTTCGAAACCGCCGTTTACGAATGTAAGTCAGCCCGCATGGAACGATATAAACGGTTAATTGTGGTCGATTTCGGCAGGCATTCAGCGCAATTCTTGCAGCGCCGGTTTTTAATTTCTGTAAACTGGACGCATCGTAGCTGATTCCTTCCGGAAAGATGCCCATACACCTTCCTTCGGCCAACACGTTTTCCAACGCCGCAAACGCCGAGTCGTTGCTCGCCGCGTCTCCGTGGTCACTTTTCCGCATGACGGGAACTGCACCGAGGCCACGCAGAAAAAATCGGAGCAGCCGCGATTGAAACAGGGTATCCTTGGCTGCAAAGTGGACGATCCGGCCGGAAAACGCGACTACCAGAATGGGATCAACCAGTGAGTTAGGATGGTTTCCGGCAAAGATAATGGAAGCATTTTCGTCGGTGGGCAGCAGTTCTTGCCCCACAACCTCCACTTGCCGAAAAAAAACCCGCGCCGCCACCCGAAGAAACGCGGCCAAGACCCGGTAAACCCACACCGACAACCTCCAAAACGCTGCTGTGCTGTTTTCGTACAGTGAGCTTGTGAAAAAATAGCTGAACGAACCTGGACGAGTGCTTTTGTCTCCCCTGCCAAGAAAAAAACCCGCGCCATATTCCCGATATGACTCGGTTTTTCTCCTGGCATGGGAAACAAAATCCACGCCCACAGTCCGCGCCCATATTTTTCACAAGCTCAGTGATCTGGACGGTCCACGACGTTGTTCAACCCGTTTTGGCCTCCATTTCTCACGAACGCGTAGGCGAGAAATTCGGGTTCGTACACCGCTTCAGTCACGTCCTTATCGTCAACCGAAATTCGCCACGATGCAAATCCCCGCCGACGAAAATCGGCGTGAAGTTGCTGATCCGACCTGGTATAGATGAAGTGCAAACCCAAGGTTTGGTTTGTTCTTTTATACAATCCGGCCCGTGGAGAACATTCTTGAATTGGAAATCCGGTGCAAAACGCACCGCCAGCGCTCCGGTTATCTTACTTATCATTGTGATGGGGCCGACCCTTTTGGGGTGTTCCGACTCCGGCACTTCAGTCAATACAAACACAACCGACAATGAAACCGACGGCACGTCGGGAGCCGGCGAAGACAGCTTTGGGAATCCATTCGACGGGAACTCCGGAAACAAATCCGACATGGATATTATTGATATAGCCGGCACCGATAGCATTAACACGACCGACGATGGTTCCGACACCGATCCGGGTACGGTGGACATCCAACCACCGGCCGATATGGCGCTTTTTCAACCGGATACCCCCGTGCCGGATTTGCCACCCGAGGCCCCCAAAGACGCGATTTGCTGCGCAAAGCCGGATCAGGAAACCATTTGTCCGATGCTGATGGCCCGCAACCGATGGTCAACCCCCGCCCCGGTGGCCCTTCAATTTACCCTTCATTGGAATCCCGAAACAGTCACTTTTATCCGGTTTCAGGATGAGTTTTGTGCCGGTGAGACCTGTTTTCCGGTCGACGTTCCTCCTTCAGGGCTTTATCCCTCCGGCCACAGCGTCGGGATCACCCCAAAAGATCCCGACAAATGGAATGGATTTTTTGGAGTGTTGGTGAACACCATCGCCCATCCCGCCCCTTCCATCGTGGATGCCTGGCGCGACGAATCCGCTCAACTGCACGGAAATCCTATCTTTTTGGAGATTGTCGTCGCCATGCCGACACCCACGCAAAAACCAGTACCCTGTATCCTCATCCAAGACCTCGCTGCATCGGATTCCCTTGGGTTCGGCCTCAAAGTCGAACTTC
Organism: Myxococcales bacterium; assembly: GCA_013360285.1. GTDB lineage: Bacteria > Myxococcota_A > UBA9042 > JABWCM01 > JABWCM01 > JABWCM01. The sequence goes on along the minus strand of JABWCM010000054.1, from coordinate 5,242 downwards.
AGGACGGGATCCTCGTTGTGTATTGATCGTCGTCGCGGCGTTCGATCTCTCGATCTAACTCATTTCTAACACACAAATAATGACAATGTTCGGCCGTCATGGTAACCAGCACACAGAACACAGCGAAACGGATGTCTGCAAACCGCATCACACACCTTCGCTGCGCATCAACACACAATTCGGATGTCTCCGGCAGTTGTGCACGAAAAAAAGGACTCCATTCATGAAAAATGTCGCTCGTGGTACCTTGTGCGGCACATTCATCCCCTTGTTGGTATCTCTCCCCTTCCTTTTGTTGATTGCCCCAGCCATTGCCGAGCCAACCGAATCATCGGAGTTTCGAACGGTCATCACACCGACACGGCAAGCAACGACCGAATTTGATACCGACCGTAGCGTTTTTGCCTTAGATGACACGGTTTTAGAAGATCAGGCCCCCGTTGATGTTCCCGATTCATTACAGGACATTCCCGGAGTCATGATCCAACGAACCAACCGTGGCGCCGGCGCTCCGGTATTACGCGGGCTCATCGGCCCCCAAAATGTGATTTTGATCGACGGCTTACGGTTTAACAACTCCACGTTCCGGACAGGTCCTAATCAGTATTTGGCGCTTGTCGATCCCGCCGCCTTGGAAGCAGTCGAAATCGTGCTTGGACCGGGTTCGGTTCTCTATGGGTCAGACGCCATGGGAGGGGTCATGAACTTGTTGCCGCGCGCGGTTCCCCACACAGACGGGCTGTGGGGACGTGCCATGGGCCAATTTGCCACAGCGGATTTGGCAACCACATTGTCTTTGGACGCGGGGGGTAAAATAGGACCCTTTTCGGGTTATATAGGCGGGACTTTCCGCGACTTTGGGGCACTCAGTGTACCGTCGTCAACCGATCCGGTTCCGCTCAGCGAATACGAACAACGAGACGTCCGAGCCCGATTTAACGCCGATTTAGGCGACGGTTGGACGTTATCCGGCACGTATCTCGCCAATGGAACCGACGATGCCGGTCGTATCGACCAACTTGGACGGGGCGATGTCCGCATCTACGACAACACCGACCATTTTGCCTACCTCGATACCCGATTCAGCGGCACCGATTGGTTACATGGTGCCCGAATCGCCATCGTATACCATCGCACCACCGAAACTGCCCACCGGAACACATGTACGGTCAACTCCGACAAAAACGTCGCCCGTATCGACCTCTGCTCCGATCTATCCGACCTGGTGATAACCAAAAAACGGGTCAACGAAGACACCGTCGACACCATCGGTGCACTGATAACTGCCACGGCCGGCCTGTTTGACGACCGACTGCTGATGACACTCGGCGCCGAAAGTTACACCGATTTTGTTGGGTCCTTTCAAAAAGACGCAAACAAGTCGGAAGCCGGTTATTCGTTCAAAAGAGCCACTCGCGGCAGTTTTTCCGACGATTCGAGATATACGCTTGCCGATGGGTTCTTTTTTGCTGAAGGGCGTCCCCTGGAAGTCCCGGAAGTGGGTGATTTGTCGTTAACCGCGGGTGTACGTATTTCTTATGTGAATTCGAAAGCACCGGATGTTCCCGACCTCGGCACGGTCAGCTACGACCACATCGGTGTTGTGGCGACCGGCGGCGCTCGGTTTCTATTTCAGAACCATTACAATATTTTTGCCAACTTCAGCCAGGGATTCCGCGCACCTAACCTTCAGGAAACCACGGTTTTAGGGGATACCGGCAGTACATTTGAAGTGCCAAACGATGATTTGGGCCCCGAAAAAAGCAATTCAATTGAAATCGGATTCAAAATGCACCGTGAATGGATGCGCTGGGTCGTAGGATTTCATTACACATGGATCACGGATTATATCAGCCGGGAAAACACAACATTCGATGGTCAAAATGAAATCGATGGAAAACAAGTAGTACGACGCGTCAACGCCGGTGAAGCAACTTATCTCGGCGTCGAAAGCAGCATTGAGATTGGACCCTTTTTGGGGATCAGCGTCTTTGGGACGGTGGGCTGGCTTCAGGGAGACGTGACCGATCAGAACGGCGAAACCCAGCCGGCACGCCGTGTGCCCCCAATTGGGGGGATCGGCGGCTTGCGGTACGAAGCATTGGAAGACCGGTTGTCGGTCGAAGTGTACGCCCGGTGGGCCGCATCTCAGGACCGGCTGAATCCGGAAGACGAAGCCGACCTGCGAATCTGTGAAGATCCCAAACGACCCGGTGTTCTGCTCACGGATTGCTCCGGCACCGACGGCTACGTGACACCTGGTTTACGCGCCCGATATCGGATTTCCGACGTTGCAAAAGTATTCGCTCAATTTGAAAACCTATCCGACAGCGCCTACCGGATTCACGGCTCGGGCACCGATGCACCGGGAATCAATGCCGAAGTGGGCGCCATTCTCCAGTTTTAAGCGGCTATCTTACCCACAACATCCCGCTAAATAGCAAATCCACGCGGCTACGCCCCTCTCGGTTACCAATGTGGGCACGACCTATTCACAATAGTTGTGATTCCTCAACATCGTGGTAATGTGACAATCGTGTGACAATCCCTTAACCGGAGCGCTGATTTGTCCATCCACACACAGCACGACATCGAACACAACATTGGAATTTGGGGATACGCCTTCGGATACTTTGCATCCTACGTGCCCTATAGCATGCTGACCAAAGCGGTATCTTCGGGGCTCTGGAACCCCAATTTGGGACCGGTCGATGGGTTAAAACTCCTCCCTCCCACCGCTTTGGCATCGTTTGTCGGCATGGTCGGATTTATTTGGGCTATGGGGTGGCTTCGTCACGCTTCCAAATTACAGATTGGCTCATTGGCGATACCTTTTCCCACAATGTGGACCTTTCTGTCGGGGTTGTGCACTTCGGGAATCATCGCAACCACAACGCTTGCCTACACGTTTACCGGCTCATCCATCGTATTTATGATGTTGCTTATGCGCGGCGGCGTATTGGTGATTGCCCCCGTTGTGGATGCACTGACCGGCCGCCACGTCCGCTGGAACTCCTGGATCGCCTTGTTGTTAAGTTTAGCAGCACTTCTGGTGGCTTTTTCCGACGGCATCAACACCACCATGAGTGCCATTGCCGCGGTCGACGTCACGTTGTACCTGCTGTTTTATTTTGTGCGGCTCAGACTGATGAGCCGGCTGGCAAAAAACACGTCGCCCGGAGCCAACGTACGGTATTTTGTGGAAGAACAGCTCGTTGCCGCCCCCGCCTTGGTGTTGCTCCTATGTCTTGTGGCCCTTTTCGGACAAGGCGCAATGCCGGAAACCATTCGCGCCGGATTTTCCGACATGCTGACCGGAGATTATCTCGCGATTGCCCTCATTATCGGCCTCTGCTCCCAAGGCACCGGAATTTTTGGCGGTTTAATTCTTTTGGACGCCCGCGAAAACTCATTTTGTGTTCCCGTCAATCGTGCATCCAGCATTCTCGCCGGCCTGGTGGCATCATACGGTTTGGTGTGGTTATACAACAGTCGCCAACCCAGCGGGCACGAATGGGCCGGCGCCGCCTTTATCTTACTGGCAATTGGTTTTCTTTCCTATTCAACCATCAAAAAAGCGCTGGGAAAATGACACGATAGGCGCCCGTGGCGCCAAGGACCCGATCGGTGCTGGAACAACCCCTTTCTTTGTTTGAACAATTGGGACTCACCACCGCGCTCGGGGGGCTGATTGGTCTGCAGCGAGAACATGCCGGCTCGCCCCTCGGCGGCGTTCGCACTTTTCCGCTCATCGCCTTGTTCGGCGCGTTTAGCGTCCACCTCGAACCCAATCCGGACTCGGCGTGGCTCACCATGGCGGGACTTGTGTGTATCGCTGCCTTGGCCATCGCCGGAAATTGGATATTTGCGTCCCATCTCCAAGGCGACAAATCAAAGCACGCCGGACTCACCACCGAAGTGGCGATGTTGCTTACGTTTTTCATCGGCGCATTGGTCGCCAAAAACGAAGCCATTGTCGCGGTAGTACTGGCCGGCGTCGTTGCAGTGCTCTTACAATTTAAGACCGAACTACGCAATTTCGCCGGCAAACTCGATGCTTACGACGTCAAAGCCATCATGCAGTTCGTACTGCTTTCGTTGGTCATTTTACCGCTGGTTCCCAACGAAACCATGGGACCTTACAACGCACTCAATCCCCACAACGTTTGGCTTATGGTGGTGCTCATCGTGGGAATCGGCCTTGGCGGCTACGTCACGTATAAATTCGTAGGCCAACGAGCAGGTTTATTGGTCAACTCGTTACTCGGCGGATTGATCTCCACCACCGCCACCACCGGATCCCCCAAAAAGCGGAATCAACCCTATCATTGTGTCTGGGCCATAAATAGCATCCTTGGTCGTGGTCAGTGGCGTAAAAAGGCCCGGCTGCCCTCCTCCCGGCCCACGTCCACCTGAACCGTTCTGGCCAGCTCCTGCGCTGAGTGAGCCGGACTGGCCGCCGTCAAAACCTCCCGGCCCCCCCAGACCGCCTGGAATCGGACCGGCTCCTGCCCCGGATGCGGTAATGGCATTTTGTCCATTTATGTTGATGATTCCCGCGATCGTCACATTGCCGGACGCCAGCATCGTCACCGGGGTGTTCGTCGCATTGCGTTGGAATGTGACAGTGACACCAGCCGGAATCGTGATCGTGGTGTAATTCAAGATCCCGTTCGCCGGAAGTGTGACCACCGTATTGGTCGCGGGACTCAAGGCACCCAATGCTCCTGTACTTCCACTATTGAAAGCTTGCGCCCACGCAGCCTCGCTGCCAATAAACAAGGACACGACAGATAGAATGCTGATCACCGATTTACGCATACTGGTCTCCTTGACTGTGCGTCACGGCATGGACTCACTGACTGTTGGACCGAGGGTTGTCGCCTGGCCAGATACAGAAGGAACATATGGCATCGACTCACTGGCCGTCGGACCGATGGTCGTGGCTTTCCCAGATGAGCCTCGAACGTAAGGCATTGCCATGCTCGCCGTTGGAGCAGCGGCGAATGAACTTCCAGACAGAATGGCTGGCGTGGTGACTTGAGGATCTGGCATGGACACCCCCACATGCACAGGGGACTGGACGAAGCTCGGAACGCGTTGTGCCACCGTCACTGTGACCGCCCCGCTTGCCGTCGTTCCTACCGGAGCCGTCACCGAAAATGTATAGGTACCTGGCGGAACGGTGGAGGAGACGCTCAGGGTGACCGGCAAGGCGGTGCTCGTCACCCCAGTAGCTATA
>JABWCM010000336.1 GCA_013360285.1 Myxococcales bacterium | reverse complement strand
GACGTGCCGCTTGGCACGCCTGCGGTGGGCCTTGGTCGGCAAAACAGGCTCGCTACGGCCATAGGCTCGCTCGCCGAGGATAAATATTTAAACACCCTCCTAGGAGTAAAAACACATGAGGCGTATTTGGATTGGTTCGTTTTTGGCAACTATTTTGGCTGCAGGTGCAGCGGTCGCCGAGGAAGGGATGTGGACGCCGGACCAGATCGGCGCCATTGCGCCTCGGTTGGCTGAAAAAGGACTCCAGATTTCCGCGGCAAATTTGGCGGACCTGGACAAAGGCCCCCTTGGTGCGGTGATTTTTCTTGGGGGATGTACGGCGTCGTTTGTGAGCCCAGACGGGTTGGTGGTAACCAATCACCATTGTGCTGTTGGGGCGATTCAAAGGAATTCGACGCCGGAAAACAACCTGCTGAAAAACGGGTTTGTCGCGGCAACGCGAAAAGACGAACTATGGGCGGGGCCCGCGGCGCGTATTTGGGTGACACGAAAAGAAACGGATGTGACCGATAAAATGACGGCGGCGGTGGCCAAAATCCGCTCCGATGTCGCGGCGTTTGAGGCGATTGATGCGGTGTCGAAGGCGCTGGTGGCCGAATGTGAACAGGACAAAACCGTACGTTGCGAAGTCGCGGTATACGATGCGGGTGGGCGGTATGTTTTGAACGAGCGGCTTGAAATCCGGGACGTGCGGCTGGTGCATGCGCCGCCGGACGCCATTGGTTCTTATGGCGGCGATATCGATAACTGGATGTGGCCTCGGCATACGGGCGATTGGTCGTTGTTTCGGGCGTATGTGGGCCAAGATGGTAAGCCGGCCGAATATTCGGAACAGAATGTGCCGTTTAAACCAAGCCGATACTTGGAGGTATCGTCGGAAGGGGTTGCCGATGGGGATTTGGTATTTGTTGCCGGTTATCCGGGAAGTACGAGTCGTAACTTAACGGCAGCGGAACTGACGACGCAGGCGGAAGTTGTTGCGCCGCAAATGTTGCGAACGTTTCAGGATTTGGTGGACATCGTTCATGAGGAACAAAAACGCAGTCCGGAGGCAGCGGTTAAATTAACTCCGACGCGGGACGGGTTGGCCAACGGGTTGAAGTACATGCAGGGGTTAAACGATGGATTTGCCAAAAGCGGAATCGTTGCCGAGCGGAAAAAAGCGGAAGCCGCGTTTTTGGCGGCGCTGGATGCGGATAAGGTGAAGAAAAAGAAGGTCAGACCTGCAATTGATGCGTTGTTTGCCGCGATCGAAACAAATGCTCCCTATGTTGGGCAGGAGCAAATTTTACGGTGGATGTTGCGCCTGCCGGTGGCGTTGCGAACGGCGGCGACGATTCATTGGTTGGCCGTACAACGGGAACTGCCGGATGAACAACGGGACGAAGGTTTTCAAAAACGGGACGAGGAACAGTTGTGGGCGCGATTGGAACAACTGCAACAGGGATATGTGCCGGAGGCCGACAAAGCATTTCTTCGGTATTTTTTGGCCGCCAATCAGAAACTGCCTGCGGCTAGTCAAATAACCCCCCTTGTCGAGTTGGTAAAAGAGCACGGCGGAGAACAGCAGGCGGTCGACGCGTTATATAAAGGATTGGAAGTGGACCAGGCCGATAGCAGGAAAAAGTTGTTTTCGGCGGATAAAAAAACCGTGGAGGCGTCAGCGGATCCGTTGATTCAATTGGCAAAAAGGTTGTATCCGGTTCGCGATGCGCAAAACAAACGTGGGAAAAAAATGGCGGGAGCCGAAGCGCGATTTCGTCCGGTTTATTTGCAGGCCTGGAGGGACCATTTGGGGGGGCTGTTGTATCCCGATGCCAATGCAACGTTGCGCATCACCTATGGCGACGTGCAGGGATATAGCCCGCGTGAGGCCATCACTTATGCCGCAACCACCACGGCGAGGGGGATTTTGGAAAAACACACCGGTGTAGAACCGTTTGATGCACCAGAAACACTAAGGAAGGCCATTGAACGGGTGCATCAGGGTCAAAAATCCAATTCGGATAGGTTTCTGGTAGACAACACCGTGCCCGTCAACTTTTTATCAACCTGCGATACGACGGGAGGGAACTCCGGGTCTCCGACATTGGATGCGCGGGGGCGGTTGGTTGGATTGTTGTTTGACGGCAATTATGAATCGATGGCAAGCGATTGGGCGTTTGATACGGTTCGGAATCGATCTATCCATGTAGACATTCGGTATTTATTGTGGTCTTTGGCGGAAGTGGTCCAGGGACAACATTTGTTAAGTGAAATGGGAATCGATCTTAAATAAGTATTCTTGTCGATTCGGCGTTCTTTTGGGTTCATTTCCCGCCTTCATTTCCTCCGTTTTTTTTCGATGAGTTTGTGAAAAAATATGGGCGCGGGCTGTGGGCGTGGATTTGGCGGCGGATTGGTGGAAAACCCGAGTAATATCGGGAATATTGCGCAGGGTTTTTCGGAACCAAGCCGACCCAAAGCCACCGCCCAGAGTCCGCGCAGCTATTTTTTCACAAACTCGATGGTTTTTTAATCCAAATCGGTTAGGCTTAGCCCAAGAGGATGGTTGGGAGAATCGATTGCCGGGGTGCAGTTGCGTCCGGCGTACAAAAAATGGGAGTTGGTGCAACCGGAGTGGACGATGAAAACGAAGAAACTGGGGTTGTTGGTGCTCATGTTGAGTTGGATCAGTGCAAACGAAACCTTTGCTGTTCCGCAGGCGGTTGGTTACGTTGGCGAATTGGCGACACCCAACGGGATCAGTTTTTCCGGTTCGGCGGCGGTTGTCGTTGCGTTATATGACCAGGCGACAGGTGGAGAACCATTGTGGACTGAAGATTTGGGTACGGTCGACGTGACGGCGGGCAGGCTGGATGTGGTCTTGGGAAAAGACGATCCGGAAACGATGAAGACAGCCCTGTTGGCTTCGGATTTGTTGTTTTTGGAGTTTACGATAGCAGGTGAAACTCTATTGCCACGTCAGCAGTTGTTGTCGATTCCTACCGCGTGGTTGGCGGAGGATTCGTTGACGTTGGGTGGGCTGGTACCAGAAGATTTTGTGCAATTTGGGCCGTCTGGGTCGATTGATGTTGGCTCAGTGAAGGTGGGTGGGGCCGAGATAATCGATGCTTCGGGGAGTTGGGTAGGTGACCCGACGGGTTTGGTGGGTCCCCAGGGTCCGGTGGGTCCAACCGGTGCGGTTGGCGCTACGGGTCCCGCGGGTCCGGTGGGTCCGGTGGGTGCTACCGGCCCAACCGGTGCGGTTGGCGCTACGGGTCCTGCGGGTCCAGTGGGTGCCACGGGTCCAACCGGTGCGGTTGGCGCTACGGGTCCGCAGGGTCCGGCGGGTCCAGTGGGTGCCACGGGTCCAACCGGTGCGGTTGGCGCTACGGGTCCTCAGGGTCCCCAGGGTCCGGTTGGACCTACGGGGCCGACGGGACCGACGGGTTTGACGGGAGCGGCGGGTCCACAAGGGCCGCAGGGTCCTGCAGGGCCGACGGGGCCGACGGGACCGGTCGGTGCGACGGGTGCAACCGGGCCCCAGGGACCGGCTGGCCCAACCGGTCCAACGGGTCCAACGGGTCCAACCGGCGCTGGGGGGCCTCAAGGACCACAAGGACCCACCGGTCCGACCGGTCCGACCGGTCCGACTGGTGCAAGTCCATGGTTATTAAATGGAAACCTGATATACACACCAAACCTGGTGGGACTCGGCACCAACACTCCCAATGTGCAACTCCATCTCAGTGGTGGGGCAACGCCGATGGTTAAGTTTGATGCCACGGAACACAATCAATATTACTGGATCCGTGGTAACGGTGCTTCTTCACAATTTGTGATTGGCCATACGCTGGATGTATCGGACAACAACATCCTATTTCGGCTGGATACCAACACGCTCAACGGCATGTTCAAGGGATCGGTGCAGGCGGTCTCGTTTATAACCACCTCCGACGCACGGCGGAAAACCAACATTGAGCCGCTTTTGCCGGGTCTGGACGCGGTAATGGCACTTAATCCGGTCCGTTTTATCTCGACCGACAAACCCGAAGACGGCTATCGGATGGGATTTGTTGCTCAGGAATTGCTTGAAATCTTACCAGAGGTGGTTGTTAAATTACGAGATGGATTCCTGGCGGTCGAATATGGTGCCATCACTGCAATTTTGACCCGGGCCATCCAGGATCTGGCAGGACAATTGACCGAACATCAAACACGTATCCGACATTTGGAAACACAAATCCAAATGCTCAGAGAGCAGCAAACATATCTTGAAGCAAGGTTGTTGCAGTTGGAAAACAAACGTTGATCCGGTTGTGATCATGGTTGGAGCTGCAATTCAAAACCGAAACGCATTGGCAATAGGTCGGGAAGCGCCTCTACGCCATAAACCGACGCTACCAAATTGGACGCTCCTTCTTCGTCGATACCGCCTACCGCCATAATCAATGTCAATAGATTTTCGGTAAGTATGTTGCCGCCGATCTCCGCGGTTGTGGCGGACCACACCCACGGCGTGACGTTCGCGTCGGCAACCAAGTTTGTTTTCAGTTCGGGTTCCAAAATAACAAGAGTACCGATGCTTTGACCTGCTTGATCCCGAATATCCACGGTCCATTCGGAAGCGTTTGCCGTAAAACCACGATCCGAAATTACGCCGACAAAAGGTGTTTGCAGGTCGGAGAGCGGCAGCCCATTTTTGTCATGGTCTTGGCCCAAAATGACCGTCAACCGGTTGGTTTCGGAGTTGAAATCGGCAATTCCGAGCAACAGGGGTGGCACAAACCCGGCCAGGACCGCATTGGCAACCGGGTTATCCGGTTCGAGCAACGTGGTTTTTTCGGCAATCGTGGCAAAGACTTGAGATACGTCGGCAGACCAGAGTTGCGGTTGTGGGTTAAACAAGTCGGCGATCAACGTCATCAATTGGTCATCGCGTCGTGTCCAAAAAAATGCGGTGCTGGTTTCCCATAAATATCCGTACGGATAAGACGTGAGCGTATCAGGTTTAGGTCTGGCAAGAATCTCGATCGGGTCGCGGTAGTCTGCTTCCACTTCGGCAATAAGCGCCAAGGCTTCGGCGGTAATGGTTTGTGCATTGTCAAGATGGGCTTCGGCTTGTTGTTTGTCTCCTGAACGTGCCGACATGACTCCTTCGTACAACGTAATAGCGTGACTTGCCCTCAAAACGAGTAAGTGGAGTGACGTATAGGACTCACGATACCACTTTTGCTGTTGGGGTGTGCCGTCGTTAAGCCGAGGCGGAAGCGGTTGAATGATGGCTGCCAAGGCATCACGAAAAGATCGCAGCGGATCGAGGTCGGAAACCATCCACTCGGCGAGTTCGGCGTCGGAAAACTGTACCACATCTTGAAACGGTAGTTTGGGTTGCCGGGCCAGGATGCCGGCTTGAGCTCCGATTTCGTCTTGTGGAAGTTCTCCGGACAGGTAGAACATCAGAAGCGGGTTATCTTCGTAGAGCAGCTCCACCTGGAGATCGGTCACGGATTGGAGCGCTTGGACGAGTTGCGGTCCCAATGAGCCAAACAAAGGTGTTAATGACACCAGGTAATCTTCCCAGCGGGTCACCCCATCCCAAGTGACCTCGGTAAGATAATGATCATATTGCCAGTATCCCCATTCGCGTCCGGTGGTAAACGTAACGTGGCCGTCGACGTCGAATTCGGGAAGAATCGTCAATATATCGTAATCACGTGACCATCCGGTGATCGGCAACGCCAACGGAACGTTGTTGTCAAATCCCAACCACCACGCGGTTTCCGGAAACCACACCAAAGTCCTTGTACCGTTGGTTTGTTTCATGAAATCAACCTGGTGGGAAAAATCTTCACAATCATAAACAGGAGCCGGATGAAATGCAGTGTAAAACATCGTGGTATGGACAAAAGCACCAAGGTCTGTGTCGGCTTTTTGCGGCAAATGAAAAAACTTACCCGATGTTTCGGATTCCAAAGAACAAGTGATGTGAATCCAAGCGAAGGCTTCCACGGTGGGATGGTTTGTTCTTAAGTGACTAGTTGCCGTATTTAACCAACCAATAGCAACCTCGTCGGTGGGTTTGGTGAACTCGCTCGTGCCGAACTGGAAACCGATCAGAGAAATGCCGCTTTGAAGCACTTTGTCGAGGCCGGAAATGATTTGAACTTCGGGGTCGGGTGGTTCTTCGGTCTCGGCTGGTGCATCGGAAATGAGTTTGAAGTTGTTTTGTTGCTGGTCTGCGAAACTAACAAACGCGCCGACTTGGACTCCGAGACCTTTGGCTATCTCAGTAAAATGCGCCATGTACGGAATCCAGGTGTCGAGGTCCACCGTCTTTAGCAGATGAAAAAACAACACATTCTGCCGATTTCGTGCCAGCCACTGGGCATAACGTTCCAAACGTTGTTCAAAATCGGTCGATCCGGGGCGCAGCAGATAATCGCTCATCGGAATCGGGTGCTGGGTGTGCTCATGGAAACCTCGAAGACGAAACCGAGGGGTTATTGGGGTTTGGGGCAGTTGCGGTAACACTGCGTCCGGGTTGGTTGGGACAAACGGAGCTTCTTCAGGGTGGATCCAGCGGATTCCCAGGGCATGCGCCACGTGCCACAGCCCGTAGGCACATCCTTGTTCTGTGTAGCAGGACACATAGAGACCATCGGAGGTATGGAAAAACCGGTAACCTTCCGCGGTCAGCGAAGCAAACGCCGGATCCACGGTTGCTTTTACCACCCAAGGAGCATCCGAGGCGGGCGGATCCTGGGATCCGATGATTGCGGCGATCCCGGCGGTTAGGTCCTGAGCGGCCAATTGAAGGGCGGGACCGGAAGTTTCAGGAATCACCACCACTACCGCGGGTGCTCCTTGGTCGGTGGCGAGAGACTGTGGTGGGTTGGACTCGGTTATGTCGGCGTAGTTCCATCCGGTAGTGTCACGAGCCATTTCGATATCGGATGAGTCGCCGGAATCCGTGCAGGCACACAATAAAACAACCAGCCAAACGTGTGGGATGCCGCGAGATAACTTCATTGTATTCCTTATTCATTTAATTGGATTGATCCTGTTGCTCGTACGGACCAAGTTAAGTTAACCGCTTTGTTTTACCATGGATAATAACGCCAGAAAGTGTAATCCGCATGCCACGATCGTCAGGGCGTGAAATATTTCGTGATATCCGAATACCCGGGGCCACGGGTTGGGTCGGCGGACTGCATAAATGACGGCACCGGCGGTGTACGCGGCGCCTCCGATGAGCAGCAACATCAAATTGGTCAATGAAATCCCCGCTTTTAGTTCACTAAAATAAGGAATGATCGACCATCCTAAGATAAGATACAAAACAGCAGTCAATGGTTTGGGAGCGTGCACCCACAACAATGACTGCAAAATTCCCGCGCCGGCACCAATCCATACAATCGTCAATACGGTTTGGGATATCTCCGGCGGAAGTGCCAGAAGGCAAATGCCGGTATAACTGCCGGCGATCAAGACAAAAATCGCCGCGTGATCGAGTCGTCGCATCCATGCGCGTGCTTTTTTGTTCCACGTCGGGCGGTGGTAGGCAGCGCTGATGGCGAACAACAAAAACATCCCCAGCGAGTGGGCAAAGGCGGCCCATGCCGAACGAGTTGAGGGTGCCATTCCGACCAACACAGAGCCGGCGCCAAATGAAACCAGGGCAGCCCAATGGTGCAGTGCACCCCGAAGAGTCGGTTTTGGTGGGGCCGGGCGGCTTGCCATTCCACTGGCCGCAGGAACGGGGACACGATGATGCGGAGCAGACATGTTGGAGTTACCTGTAGGTTGTCATTGGACGCCGGCAGTTGGACAAACGGCGCTGCCAAATTCGCCTGCCGATTCCGCTTTACCGCGCATGGTTTGTTTTTTCAACCCTGTCGTCAAGTTGGACTTCGGTGTCGGGGTAACGACCGAAGAAAATGTTCGCAATGATCGGAAAAAACCTCCGGAGCGTCCCAGGGTACCCGATGTGCGGCGCCTTCGATTTGGGCAACCTTGGTTTTTAATTGTGAATACATGGCGACGTATTTGGGGTCCTGTTTGCCGACCATCCAAAGTGTCGGCAAGGTCCATTGAGGAATGGTGGACCACAGACAAGGCGTGTGACCGGGAGAAGCGAATCTCAGAACCTGAGCCCATTGGTCCCTTTGACAGGGAGACAGGTTGGGCCGTTTGTCTGGTGTCCCGGCGAATATCGGCAAAGCATTCCAGGCATTTAGAACCACATCGAAGGGTTCTGTTTCCCAACGGGTGGCCCAATACATATCTTGCTGAACACGTAATTGTCGTTCGGATGCTTCGGATATCCCTGGATTAGCACTGATAAAGATCGCCGCGGTATAGGCTGCGGAATGTTGGGCAACCAGGTTCATCGCGATCCGCCCGCCAAGCGAGTATCCAATCAACACCGGGCGTACGGAGGTGCCCCAGTGGGCAACGATGTTGGCAGCAATTGCGGTCAGCCAATCGTGAAACCAAGGGTTGGTGGTGTGATGCGAAGTGACGTCTGATTCGTGGTTGGCGGCAGGCAGAAGGGCAAGTAAATCCGGCGCGTATCGTTCTGGACTGTTTTTCCAGAGGGGCAACGTGGAAAAATCCGCAGGATTGCCGAGAAATCCGTGAAGAAATACCAGTGGATGATGTCGGCCACGGTGCATAGAGCAAACCTTCGAGGGTGTTTGGGTAAAAAATTACGTTACTCGAAACATTAGCCTACTACGTCGGCCGTGCCTCGGTCGGCCCATCCTCAGCGTACCATTGGGTCTCATCGTTCTACACAAAAAATGCACTCGCATGCTGCGAGCCATCCGATCTCCGCATTGAGTAAGTGCTGCATGCC
>JABWCM010000335.1 GCA_013360285.1 Myxococcales bacterium | reverse complement strand
ACCGACGTCTCGACGTCTCGATTGCCTGGATTTGGCTCACCGAGGGCCGCATGCTTCTCAGGAGGCTGACACACTCGGGTTAATATTTAAACACCCTCTAAGAGGGTGTTTGAATATCTAAATAAACGACCTGGTTACTTATTTAACCTGCCGCATCCCGGTGGGCCAATTTGTCCATCAGTGCCAAATGGTCTGGGGATCGAAGGAGGCTCCGCATCGTCGGTTCGTCCGGCACAACCCGCCCGCGTAACGAAGACCGGATCCGGGCTATCCGCCGTACTGAATTGGCGATCCGCTCTTTGGATACGACACCGGATTCCACCAGCCGAATGGCGGCTTCAATCGCCAGTCGTTGTTTTGTTTCGTCGTGGCAAATCAAAAACAGGTCCACACCGGCCCGTAGACCGTATTCGACGACTTGTTCCATGGTGTATCGGTCGGACACAGCTTGCATTTCCAGGTCGTCGGTGACGACAACCCCGTCATAAGCCAACTCTTTACGCAAAATGGTCAGTACGTGGGGGCTCAAGGTCGCCGGCAGCTCGGGATCAAGAGAGGGATACAACACATGTGCCGTCATCACCATCCCGGGGTCCCGCCGAGCCAAGACATGCCGAAACGGCGCTAGTTCGACTTCGTACAAACGTTTTCGATCAGCGGAAACAACCGGGAGATCCAAGTGGCTGTCCAGCGCGGTGTCGCCGTGGCCCGGGAAGTGTTTGGCACACGCCAGCACGCCGGCGTCGTGTAGGCCCAAAAGGAGAGCTTCGCCCATCACCCCAACCCAATGCGGGTCGGTGGAAAATGCACGCCGGCCGATGATCGGATTGTGTGGATGGGTATGGACATCCAAAACCGGTGCACAATTGACGGAAAAACCCACGGCGCGAACCTCGTGACCAAGGAGTCGACCGAAGGCGCGAGCGATGCGTGGGTCCTGGGTACGACCCACTTCGGCCATCGCGGGAACGGGAGATCCTCTGTCACCGAGGCGTAACACCGGCCCGCCCTCCTGGTCCACCAACGCCAGTGGCCGCATCGCTCCAGCGAGTTTCCACAACCGCTCATTTAAGCTGCGTAGATCGGCGGCACTTTCCATGTTGCGGCGAAACAGGATGTAACCTGCGCCCTGCCAATCCCGGAGAAATTGTTCGATCCACGGAGTTGGTTCCGTACCGACAAATCCAAAACAAAACAACGAAGCAATCTCCCGAGTTTGGCGATGGTTGTTCGACGCGGAAGGCTCGTGGGAATGGGGGGTTGGGGGGGTGGATACAAAATTCATGGCGTATTTCGGGATCGGACGTCCAATTGGTCACGCAAAGCGTCGCCGAGCAGGCTAAATCCCATCACGGAAAAAACAATCGCCATTCCCGCTGAGACTCCCACATAAGGAGACTTGATAAACAAAACGGCACCTTGATCCAAAAGCCGGCCCCAACTGACGGAATTTTGGGGGCCTAGTCCCAGAAAACTCAGGCTGGCTTCCGCCAAAATGGCACCGGCAATGCCAAAGGTCGCCTGAACGATGACCGGCGCCGCGATGTTGGGCAACAAATGAGCAACGATGATCCGGGAGTTGGACGCACCAAATCCGCGAGCGGCTTGGATATAACCCTTTTCGCGGATCACAAGAACCTGAGCACGAACAAGCCGGGCATAACCCGCCCATCCGGTAACACTCAACGCCAGGATCACGGTGTGGACTCCCGGCTCTTGGGCGAGAAAGATAATGAAGATGGCCAGTAATATACGAGGGAATGCCAACACAACATCGATGACTCTCATCACCATTTCGTCAACCCAGGACCCCAACAACCCACTGATGCACCCAACAAGGGTGCCGACCACAGCGCAAAACAACACCGTTCCGAAACCGACCATTACGGCAATTTTTGCGCCGAGCAACAACAAAGAAAACAAATCGCGCCCATCTTCATCGGTACCAAGCCAATGTTGGGCAGTCGGAGGTGCCAACAACGTATGGGAGTTTCTGAAATCAACGTCATAAGGCGCCAAGATATCGGCGAACAACGCCACAAAGACCAGGGTTGTCACAATAGACAGCCCAATACGTTTCCCCCATCGTACGCCAAATCTCACGAAAAACTCCCGGAACCTATGAGCCGCACCCGAGGGTCAAGCCACGCATAAACAAGATCTGTTATCAGATTGACCCCGGCGTACACCACCGCCAAACCGATCACGAGGCCTTGGACCAAGGGATAATTTCTGCCGGAAACGGCGTCCAACAAGAGAGTACCGATCCCGGGTCGGGCAAATACTTTCTCCGTGACCAACGCGCCGGTGAGCAGACTGGCAAACTGAAGTCCGATCACCGTGACCACCGGGATCAACGCCGGCCGCAGCACGTGCCGCAGAAAAACCCGGATTGGCGGAATCCCGCGGAGCTGGGCCGCCATCACGAATGGCTCACCACGGATTTCGAGTAGGCTGGAACGGAGCATTCTCATTAACTTACCGGAAAGTGCTGTTCCAAGAACAAACGACGGCAAAATCAAAGCAACCACCCCGGTTCCTTGTGCTCCTGGATCGGGAAACAACGAATAATGAACACAAAACAGGTATATCAGCAGCGGCCCGAGCCAAAAATTTGGAATGGTAAGCCCTGCAAGGGCCAAAAACCCGGTCACGGTGTCTATCCAGGTGTTTGGCTTCAATGCCGCAGCAATTCCCAACGGAAAAGCGATCACAATCGCAAACAGCAACCCTCCGATAGCCAATTCTACGGTGGCGGGGACGTGGCGAGCGATGACCGACGAAACAGAAACCGCCCGTTCTCCCGGTTCAAAACTGGTTCCAAGACTGCCGTCGAGGACACCCTGCCAGAGAAGCCAATATTGGTCCCAGGCGGACCGGTCGAGACCCAAACGTGACCGCATTTCCTGCCTGTCCGCCAGGGTAGCGTGTTCGCCGAGCATGACGTCAACCGGATCACCGGGAACCATACGTTGAACCACAAATACCAACGTAACCACGCCGACCACGACAAGTATTAATGTAGCCAACCGACGCACTAAATAACCAAACCACCCAGGTGAACCACCCGATGTTTCGGCTGCATCGATCTGTTTTTCCAAAAACCTCATTCGCCTGGCCCCCCGCATGGCTCGGCCGACTCGGATTTATCACTCCGAATCTGGGGAGAAATCCGGGCTGATTTCTCTGCGGGGAGTTGTGCATCCAAAGCAGATAACTCCGCCGGCGTGTTGGCATTGCCCAGGGCCCAATCTACCCACACTCCGGCGTCTTGGAGCGCCAAAATGGGTACCCGATCGATTTGAAGAAAACGGTCCAATTCCTGAAGGCGCCTTTGCCCTTGGGCGTGGGCAATGTCCAACACAGACCAGCACCGGCGGTGGTAAACGGCATGTAACGGCTCGATTCCTTTGGGTCCTTCGGGAACGGTCGCGTCGGCATTCCCTTGTAGGAATCGATCCACCAGATAACCGACCAGGGGCAGGTGCAGGCCCGGCATATCGACGGCACACACAAACGCGTAATCTGTTCGTGTCGCCTCAAGACCTGTAACAATCGCTCCCCAGGTGTCGGAACGACCGGGCGCGTCGAAAATCCATCGGACCGGCAGGTCGGCTTCCCAAATCCGATCCCGGGTCACAACCATCACTTCGGCAACATGCGGATTCAACCGATGGGTCATTCTGTGGAGCAACGACTGGCCCCGCAATTCGACCAGGGCTTTGTCGCTCCCCATCCGTCGACTGAGGCCGCCTGCAAGAATGATTGCGGTAATGGATTTGAGTTGGGCAGTGGGTGTCATGTTGCCTGCCTAATTGAACCACCCGTCGTGCTTCACGGCTTCACGGTTACTTGTCTAGGTGGCTGGTGTTTTTTGATGAAATTTTGTCCCGGCCGCCTTTGGCCGTCTCGCCCGTAAAAATCCCTGCGGCATATTCCCGATATGACTCAGGATTTTTCCGGGCGATCCGGCTCAAATTCGGCTGACCCCAAATTCCCCGAAAAAACACCAGCCACCTCGGTGGGTGGTGCCTTCGTGTTGCAAGAACATACGAAGGTGTCAACACGGCAATACCGTCACCGCGGATGTTTATTGGCGTAACCGTTCAATCGCGGTTCGCACCGACTCTGCGTCCGGCGCGTCTTTGTGAATCCGCAGGTAGGCTTCGTAATGCTGGACCGCTTTTTGCGCCTCACCGCGGCGTGCATAAATCACCCCGAGCTGTTTATGCGCCATGGTGTATCCCTTACTTAACGATTCGTTAAATAAATTTAACGCGATGGTGTCCTGGCCCGCTGTTGCCGCCTTTCGTCCCTCGGAATACAACGTCTTCGCGTCTTTCCCGTTACCTGCGCCGGCGGCCGGAGCGTTGGCGCCGGCAGGGGTTGTCGTCGCCGCAACCTGTGGTTGTTGCGAACTGCCTGCCGCAGCAGCCGCCTTTTGTGCCTTCGCCGCAGCCTTTGCCAAACTTTTGGCCGCCGAGTCTTTGTTGTCAATAGCGAGCGCGTTTTCGGCAAATTTCGTGGCTTTTTTTGTATCCCCGCGGTTCAATGCCGCCTGACCGTCGGCTACAAGTGCATCCACCGCCTTGGGTTTCCATTCACTTAATCGCGTTTTGATCTCCGCGGAATAACTACTTTCGTTGGGAATCGAATTTTGAGCGGCTTTTAACGACGCGTAAGCCCCGGCGGTGTTTCCTTTGTTGTACATGGCATCCGCCGCCGCGATTTTGTCTCGCCGTTCCTTTTCGACAACCGCCCGGTCTCTCCCGGTTTTTGCCTCTATTTCACCGGCGTTGAGAGCCAAGACCCGATCATAGGTCTCAATCGCAACCTCCCACTGTTTGTTTGCCATCGCACTTTTTGCCGCTTCAAGCTCCTCCGCGGTTTTGTTGGACGCGGTTTCCTGGGCCACCGCACCGGCCGCCGAGTCCACCTTGGCAACCTCAGCCACTTCCTGACCAGCGGCGGTGGGTGCTACAAGCTCACCGGAATCCGCGGGGTTTGCCTGGACGGCGGCTGCAACTTGTTCCCCCACGACATTTTCTTGTGGCGTGGGTACCTCCGCTTGCATTGCTGCCGGTTCTACAGCCTGCTGGGGCAGTTGCTGCGCCGGTTCTACAGCGGCAACTTCTGTGGCCGGCGGAGCGGTCGTCGGTTCTGGTTGGGTCGCACCTTCCGGCGTACGGGTCGCAATGGTGGTCGGATTGGAGCGATTGTAGTCCACCGGTTTGGAAAAATAACCAAACCAAGCCACAGCCAAACCAATACCAACAATGGTCACCACAAACAGCGCAAACTTCTTGGCACCCGCCGATGTCGGCTGTGCGGCGTCCCCGGCCAACGGAACACTCGGAGCACCAACGGCGGTACTTCCCGGAGCCACAAACTTCAGTTTTACGTGGCCCAGTTCGATTTCATCCCCATCATGAAGAGCTGTGTTGGTGTATTTTTCACCGTTGACTTTCAACCCATTGGAACTTCCTAGGTCTTCGATGGAATAGCTGCCGTTTTTGTAACTGATTTTTGCGTGTTCGTTCGACACCGACCGATGGTCCAGTTGGATACCGCATTCTTCGGCGCGGCCGAGCACAAGCGGCGTTCGATCCAGCGAGTATTCCAACCCATGTAGATTGCTGCTTACCGCCACCAACCTACCGCGTTCTTCCCGGTTGATCAGAACCGGTCGCCCATCTGCGTAAACCGGAAACTCATCTTCGTTTTCGGCGTGGATGATGTCCGCCATGCCGTCGGATTGCAGCATAAGCAAATAATCGCCGATCTGAACACGATCACCCGCGTGAAGCGCTGTACGTTCATTAACCGTTTCGCCATTTAGTCGAATTCCGAACGAACTGCCGATGTCTTCGATGTATACGTCGCCGCTGTGTTGGCTGATGCGGGCATGGCGGCGCGAAACGTTTCGATCCGTTAAACGTATCGCATTGCTTTCGTGACGACCGATGGTCAATTCATGGGAGCCGTTCAAAGGAACTTCGCTCCGTTGTCCTTGATCATCGACAATTTGCAGCTTCCACATGCTCTTGCTCCCGGTCCAGATACCCGATCCCGGTGTGTTCACGTCGCCATTCTGTATTACAGCGGGGTACGCCGACCGATCTTAAATTACCCAAACGGCCCGTCACGCATAACGAAATCAAACTACGCTGCAACAGACAACGAACTTTTTTTGCGCCACCAGACGCATAACCAGAATCGATTGTATGAAATCCGTAGATTTTTGCCAATCATCACAAAACGATGAAATAAAACCCCCACTGTGTGCCAAGAAACGCGCCGGGTACGGAAATGATCTGCCCGAATCAAATCGACGTTTTTTCCCTGAGTTTGTGAAAAAATATGGGCGCGGACTATGGGCGTGGATTTGGCGGCGGATTGGTTTTGAAAAACCCGAGTCATATCGGGAATATGGCGCAGGGT
>JABWCM010000334.1 GCA_013360285.1 Myxococcales bacterium | reverse complement strand
TACGGGATGTTCCGCGAATTGGATTCCCCGGACGACATTCATGATTACCACCAATATGATGAATATGCCTACATCATCCGCGAATACGAAACCATTCAGCGGGCCTATTACCACAGCGATGGGGTCGTTTTGCTTTCGGAAATCCATTATAATTATACGTCAAAAAGCAGCGATTTGGCCCTGGTAGATGGCTCGACATCCCAAATAAGCCTACCGCATGTCGAAAGACCCAAACATTCGGTCTATTTTCAATATCATCATCGGCCGATCGAAGAATCGATCAGTGCCGCGATAATGCATTCGGGGCATGCCGACATGACCCCCTCGTCGTTGGTGGACCGATTGCGGGTGATCGGAGTTGTGGAAAACGATTTCGACACGTCGTTGGCTCCCGTACCCGGAACGTCCTCCCCCCACGAAGCATTTCAGACAGGAGTTGCCGCGTTTATTCTCGCGTATTCCGAAGCCACTTCCGGAGCCACACGGTCGTTTCTTGAATCGGTTCAGCAGTGTGAAATCGCGGAACTCCATTGGCCGGAAACCACGAAACAATCCCGAGATGGATATGCGACTGGCGACGTGATTTATCGCCATTCAGACACCTACCTACATTTGATGCCCAAAGTGGGTGCGTGTTTGCCGCGGACGCAGTTTGAATATCAATCGGGGGGAATCGGGTTGGACACGCCGTATACCCTACAATCCGGTATCGAAGTCGAATCCCCTGAACACATGGACGATGCGTTTTGGTTTACGTTGGATATGAACGGGGACAATCTGGACGACTTGATTTTCCGCCACAAAGACGGGTGGGTTCAGTCTTTGTCCGAAATCGGCGCGCCCGGTCTTTTGACGGCCCCCACTTCACTCGGCCACCATCTCGAGGGGGATGTTACGGCAATACCCACGGATTTTGATCTCGACCGCTTCGGCGATTTGATCGTGACGACCGGTTTTGACGAGGTGAACATTTTGCGTGGTACCGGAGAAACGCTTGAAGAAGGGGCGACCATCTCGCTGCCTGGACAAGCAGCGTATGTGGCGACCGGGGACATGGATGGGGATTCCCGTCAGGACATTGTGACTTGTGAAGTGGTGACGATTGCCGGAGAGCCGGAAACACAGATCCATTCGTGGGGATGGTATCGCAACGCCGGGGGTTTGTATGAGTCAAGGCAGTTGATGTACGCGCCCACGACAGACTTGGAAGAAGTGTGCGTCATCGGGGGATCGCGGATCATGGATGCGTTTGTTGTTGACGCGGACCAGGATGGGTTTGATGAAGTTGTGTTGATCGCCAAGTTACCTGAGTCCGGTGACCTGGTTCGAAAGTCGGTTATTCTGCATGCCCATCGTGCGGGTGGTGCGGGGATCACTTCCAACAGTTTTACGGAGATTTATAAATGGCACGAAGACCACCATCTTCGTACGTTTGCCCCCGACTGGAACGGGGATGGGATGCCGGACGCAATGATGTTACCCAACATCGAAGGCAATTATTCCAATGCGTTGTTGGCGCTTGGCACCTGGAAAAATACCACCGCGATGGGGTTTACCCAGTTCGTTCAAAAAAGCGGTGGGGTCGGGGGAGGCGACAGTGAATACGGCATCGACAACTTGTTGTTGATGGATCTCAATGATGACGGTCGATCGGAGTTGTTTGCCCGTGGGGTGGATGCCGAAGGGAGTTGGTTTATGGTGGGGTTTCGGACCGCGTTGGATCGCCGTATCCAGAACCCATGTAATCCCAAAGAAACGTCGGTGTCGCAATTGGTGGATCCATGGGAATTGGACGATTCGTCGTTTTGTCCCTTGGAAACCACACTCAATGCAGTAGGAACCACCGAAGTGGAATCCGGTCCACTCAACGGTGTGACGAATTGGGACGGAGAATGGCGGCGATTACGAACCGGCGATTTTGATGGCGATGGGCGCCTCGATTTGTTGGTTGTGGATGGGTCGACCGGAACCTGGACCCTTTATCCCCGCAAAAAAACCGAACACGCCGAGGTGGTGGACCCCATACCCCCGGGATTGTTGCGACAAGTGCGAGATGGATATGGAAGTGTGCTAAAAATCGACTACGGCATGCACAATCATGTTGCTTTGTTGGCCGCCAAAGATGTGGTGGAATGCGATTTTCCGCTCCATTGTGGTTTGGAAAAACGACCGGTGGTCAAACGTACTCGTCAGGACCTGATGCCGCCGGTCGAATATGCGTTTGGTACGTTTGTGCGCGACCAACGGGACGGATCGCCGTTGGGGTTCGACTCGATGCGGATTACCAGGCACCGCGACGAAGTGGGGGCTGACCCAGAAATCATTTGGCGGTATTATGACGTGTCGACCTGGGACAATCTGGTGGATGATTTTTTGTTTGCCGGGCGACTGTTACGGGAGGTCAAACTGCCGGGAATGAGCCCCAACAGCGAAAATGTGACCATTGTGGATACCCATTATACCCCAGAGATGCGTGCCACAGGCGGAGTACGGGCAAAGAACAGCCTGGTGAGCCCGGATATCGTAGCGAATTATTTTGTGTCCGACACCCATGTTGAAATTCATGAGTATTTTTCCGCGATGACGTTGACGGATCCGGATAAACTCGACAACGCGACTCCCGTTCGCACCACCGTGGTGGAAACAGAGGTGAATCTGTTTGCGTTGCCGCAGACCGTCACCACGACACAAGGCGGCCGTCAACACGTTCTTTCCATTGAGTATCTTGGCCTCAATGAGGCATTGTGGTTGGTGGACCGGCCGATCCAAATCGTGGAGCAGGAGTTTACCGAATTCGGAAACGCAACCCGCACCCGCGAATTTCAGTATCTGCCCGGGCAAATCGACCCGTGGAATGAGGTGATTGAGCCCGGAAACCCTGAACTTCAGCGGGAAATCGAGACGGTAAGAGACCAATGGGGTACACCCACCACCATTATCACCAAAGATGGGGTGCCGGCGGTGGTTCGCCAGGAGTCGGTCGTGATGGACAACGAAGGGTTGTATCCGGTTTCCCGTCAAAATGCGTTGGGGCATGTCAGTACTGAATCCTGGGATAGCCGATTTGGTGCACAACTTTCAATTTTTGATGCCAACGGATTGGGGATGACTCGGAATGTTGATGGGTTTGGCCGTCTCGTGAAAGAAACTCCGAAACGGATCGACAATACACCTTTGGGCGCTGCCAAAGAAACGGTTTATGAACGGACTTTGGGGGGAAATTTCGAGACTCCTTCGCCGTTGCGGGTACACCAGATTTCTCAAACCGGGGCCGAGAGATGGACGATTTATACGCTGCGGGGCTTGGTCGCCGAAACACGGTGGCTGGGCCCTGATGGGATCGTGCGTAAACAACGGCGGTTATTCGATGACGAAGACCGTTTAATCAAGGTGTACGACCCGATTAAGGAAGGGGAGTTATGGGGAACGTTTTGGGAAGTGAATTACGACACCATGAATCGGCGTCGGAGCTCGATGGGGCCGGACGGGAACGTGCATGAGTCCAAATACAAAATCAATGAAATCATTGATATCGACCCCAAAGGGAACCAACGTACCTTGGAACGAGATCAGGCGGGGCGCCTTGTTCGTGTACGCGACGACGTGGGGACAGTGACCTGTTTCCGCTGGGGGCCGTTTTCAACCCTGCATTCGGTGGGGCGTGATTGTGCCCCCAACGGGTCCGCCGAAAGTCAAATCCAGTATGTGTTTGATGCGTGGGGGAACAAACGCAGCATGTTTGACCCTGATGGAGAAGGGATTCGTTTGTATGACGTGTTGCCGTCGGGTCATGTATGGCGGGAAACCGACTCGGAGGGGAATGTTCAGATTTTTGAGTATGATGCGGCATTTCGGTTAACCGGCATTGAAAGCCCGGAAGGAACCACCACCTTTGTGTATGATAACCAACTGTTGGGATATCTGGATGGGTCAGTGAGTCCCGATGGGGTTTTACGGGAATGGGTACTCAACGATTTG
Source organism: Myxococcales bacterium (assembly GCA_013360285.1). Taxonomy (GTDB): domain Bacteria; phylum Myxococcota_A; class UBA9042; order JABWCM01; family JABWCM01; genus JABWCM01. The sequence continues at coordinate 2,495 of JABWCM010000334.1, read as the reverse complement.
GGTCGTGTGGTGGAACATCGGCAGACCATCGGCGCTCAACTGCTCCAGATCGGAATGAGCCATGATGTGTTTGGGCGGCTGGACCGGATTACCTTTCCGTTGATCAATGGGGTTCAACGTAAAATGGAAATGATGTATGGTGGCTTTGGTCACTGGACGGGTGTACGCGACCCCAATTCGGCGACTACCTGGTGGTCGGCCGGCACAGCCGACAGCCAGGGGCGTATTCGCCACCTGAAACTGGGGAACGGGTTGTGGAGTGGCCAAAAGTTTGACTCCATGGGGCGGTTGTCGAACACCTTTGTGGTGAAACCATCCGGAGCACAAGTTGTGGCCGGCGAAATCGTAAATATCAACGCTGCGCTGGACGTGTTGGTTCATGGGGAACTGGGTTACGACAACAACGGAAACGTAAAAGAACGATTGGATCATGTTCAGTCGGTAGAAGAGCTGTTTTCTTACGACAACTTGGACCGATTGATCGCGACCCAGACGTCCCATATGGTGGCGGCGATTAGCACGACACGGGAGGTGGATTACGATGTGACATCGGGGTTTGAGTGGCGGAGTGACATCGGCACCATCGTTTCCAACAAAGCCGGGCGGGTACAAGTGGCCGGACCGCGGCGTTATTTTTATGACTACAATGGGCGAGCGACGGATATTGTTCAGGAGGGGCTTGGGGGCGGGTTGGCAACCAATCCTCTGCCGATTTCTTTAACTTATAATGTGTTGGGACAAGTTACCGAGATGACCTATAACGGCGGGAGTCTCAGTGTGCTGTACGATGCCGACAATCAGGTTGTTCGGACCACAACCGGCGGGGTCACCAAAACTTCGTTGGCCGGTTTGTATGAACGGGAGACTACAGGTGGATTGTCCGGCGATACGCTTCACCGCTTTTTTATACCGGGCCCCAATGGGGTGGTGGCGGAAATCCATGATCAATGGACTCCGGCGTTGGTTTTGAAGGGGCAGCCCCCACAACCGGCGGTGCTCACCACCGACACACGGTATGTACATAACGATTATCTCGGGAGCCCGGTGTTGGTTACCGATGAGGGAGGTACTCCCTTGCAGGAAATGAGCTGGGGCTCGTGGGGCGAGCAGAGGGGATCGAGTTGGCTTCAGGCGGCGCCGTTTACCGATAACCTGGATTTGTCGATGGGGTATACCGGGCACCCCATGACTCGGCCCGCTGGGATGTTGCATATGGGGGGAAGGTTGTACGACGCCTGGTTGGGGCGATTTACCGGTCCCGATCCCCTCGTCGCGTTTCCCCTGAAATCGTCGTCTCACAACCGATACGGATACGTTGAAAGTTCCCCATTGAACTATGTCGACCCGAGTGGTTTTGACCCCGATCCGGTTCCATCGGTATGGGACGAATACCCCCCGGACGAACCGGGTCCACCGCCGCAGGGACATATCGGGGTTTCCGGCGGAACCTACGTAAGCTCGGCACAATGTGGGGGCGGGTTTGGTGCTTGCGCCCGACGGTTTGGAAGAATGCTGAAACGGTTGTTCCAACACATCGGGGGAGACCGAGGAAACGGCGGTGGAGCGCCCGGTGAAGAAGGTTCGACGTTGTCGCCGGGGCTCGCAGGCAAAGGCCAGCCATTGGATTTGGGTGAATATGGCGCTCTTCCATCTGGTGCACCCGAGGTGTCGACAACCGCAACGGCGGAACTGCCGCGAGTCGTTGGCAAATCCTTGGGGCAGCAGATGACCCCGGAGCGGCGGTTCCAGGGGCAAAAAATGGCGAAAGTTCATAATCAAATTGTCCGTTCCATTGAAAAAGGCGACAGGTGGGCGGGGGGACGACCGATTACCGCCCGAGAACTGTACCACCGCGCCAGGGAGGAGCGGGAGGAGATCTATTATCCGATCCGCCAAATGATGGGATCGGGATCAACCCAAACCCCCGTCGTCAACGCCGACTTTGCCGCCGACTCACTAGCCGGCGCCGGCGCTGCGGCAGCAGCCAATGCGATCACCGGCAACCCCACGACGGTAGCTGGGTGGCTTGGGTTTGCGATCAAAGGACCCGCCTCGACCCCGGTCGCTCCGGGTCCAGCCTTTTTGTATGCGGTTGTCGCCGGCGCCACATGGAAAGCGTCGACCTGGGGGGTCGCCTTGTTAAAAGCATGGGGCGACGCGGCAGCGGCAAGGCAGCCCGGAAATGCTGCTTATTGCCGAGGGATCTCCCAATGTCGATCCATATTCAAAGGTTGGGACGAATTTGAAGCGGAAGGAGAGCATATCCCCACGTCCCGGGAACTCGGGTACAATCATTATTGGCACGGCAATTCCTACATGGGTGGCCGGTTTGTGTATTAGCCAATAATTGTTGCTGGTTTCGGAGAGTTTGACTTTGAGTTTGTGAAAAAATATGGGCGCGGCCTCTGGGCGGTGGCTTTGGGGCGGCTTGGCTCCGAAAAACCCTGCGCCATATTCCCGATATGACTCGGGTTTTCCAAAACCAATCCGCCGCC
>JABWCM010000053.1 GCA_013360285.1 Myxococcales bacterium | reverse complement strand
TGGTCGCCCATGCCGGCGGTGTTTTTTTTGTTTCTCCCACCACTTGCGAGAATCGTCCGGTGTGGTCTTCCGAGCCAAACCGCCGGCGTATCGTCGGGTTGATCCCACAAACGCCAAACCAATCGCTGATCCTGGTCGACGAAACACCCTTTGCCATGATGTTGACCCATGGAAGCAGTCCAACCACCACACCGGTACGTGCCGATTTGTACGAACGAGGCATCGTGTTGAACCCCGATGCCGTTTTTTTGCGGAACGGCAAGTTGTTGATAGCCGGTGGGCCTCGGCAAGACATCCGACTTATTGACTTGGTGGCTGGGGTTTCTGAACACAGTTGGGAAGTAGGACCGTTCCCCCGCGGTCTTGCGGTGAGTGCCGACGAACGTTTTGCTTATACGCTGACCACCCGCGGGATTGCGGTGGTGGAGTTGTCTGGGAGGCGGACTTTTTGATCGGGTGGGTTTTTTGAGTTGGTCAGAAATATTGGTTACTGGGGCCCCGTACCCGATACTTCGATTCCTACGAAACCGCTGATATCTACCGCGTCGGTGCGTCCCAACGCCATCTTGGCCAACACATCGGGGAACACACCCCAATAATTGCTCTTCACATTGACCGTGTTTTTGTCGGTAACCGCCGTCATTTCCGTCGATTGGCCTTTCACCCGGTAATACACCTGGGAAACGGTCATCGTGCCGCCATAAAAACTCGAATTGTCGTTTACACTGGCATTGAAAGACGTCACGTTGCTGTCGATAAGGCTCACAAAGGTGGCGCCATACACGGAACTGTAATTGAGAACCATGGTCCCAGCCGGCATTTTGCTGACCGAGCCGGTTACATAGTTGGACGACGAATCGTTTTCATTGTATTGGACACGAACATACTGCACCCATTGTGCCGCCGGGGTCGACCACGTTGACGAGGTTTTGGTACCCGTTTGGCCGTCGGTTGACGTGGCCGATACACCTGGGTTGACCAATACGCCGCCTTCGACAACCGAGTTGCCATAAATGTTGTTGTTATTGATGACCGGGCTGGGATTGTTGGGGCCGGCCGCCGCCAGCAGAATCCCTTCGAGGTTGTTGTATTTGATGTTGCAATACGTCAACGTGCCGTTGGACGCCCCGTCATAAAACACCCCAAAGCCGTTGCTGCTGATGTTGTTGTGGTCCACCGTGACGTTGGAAGCCACAAGATAGACCCCGGACTGGGTGTTGGTGGTGATCGTGGCGTTTTTCAGGCTCAGAGTGGTGGTGCTGTTGTCATAACGAACGCCGTTTTTCTTATTGGCGGTGATCATGGCACCATCGATGCTCACCGAAGAAGAACCCGAAACCTGCATTCCATCGGCTTTGTTGTCTTCAACGACGATGTTTTTGAACTGAACGGTTTTGGCGTTGGAGCAGATAATCCCTTCGTTGTTGTTGTATCGCGACGTGAAGTTGTCAAACACCATGCCGGCTGTCGACAACACCCGCACACCGACTTTTCCGTATTCGACGATGGTATGAGATACCGTTCCTTTCGCCGTGGATTCAAACTTCACTTCGGAAAATCCCGACGTTTTTTTCGGAGTGCCGAGCGGGGTTATCAAAATCGGACTGGCGGGAGACCCGACGAAATCAATGGTTCCTGCCACCGTGAGTTGCGAATCTCCCACGCCGTTTTCATCGATGTCGGTGGGCACCATGTTGACGAGTGCTCCCGGAGCCGCGGTCAACGTTTTGCCCGACGGGACGGTGAGCACGCCGGTTAGATATACCGTGCCTTGCCAAATGGTGTCTTGAGCCAGGTTTTCGCCGCCGAAATAAGGTCCTTTGGTGAAGGTCCCGTCGAACAGAACGCCAATAAACCCTTGAATATTGGGCAGATTCGGGCCGATGGCCAGCGCCGGAACCACGTCGGGGAACACGCCCCACCAGTTGTGGCGTAAATCGATGTTGGCGACGTCGGAAATGACCGAGATTTCTTTTTTGGCTGATTTGCTGACATAGGCCACCCAGGTTGCGCTGATCGACCCGCCGTAAAAGCTGGAATTGTCGGTTACCGACAACTGGATCGATTTGGCGTTGTAGGAGTCGATCTGATACCAGCCGCTGCCTGCCGAACTGTAGGAAAGCAACGCTCCGCCGCCCGAGCTGTTTGCGACCGTCCCCATGACGTAGTTGGAAGACGAGTCGTTTTCTTGGTAAGCCGCAAACACCCATTCGATCACCTCTCCTGTGGGTGTGGCATAGCTGGTCGATGTTTTTGTACCTGTCTGACCGTCTGTAGAAGACGCGGCCAAGCTGATCTTGGCGGTGACCATCGCCCCGCCTTTGGCGTTGTCGTAAATGTTGTTGTAGTTGATGACCGGATGTTTGGCGTTGGACTCGATCAACAGGCGGATCCCTTCCCGTTGGTTGCCGACGATTTGGTTTTGGGTAATCAGGCCATTGCCGGAGGAATAAAATTCGAACCCCGGGCCCCCGTTGGCACTGATGACACTTTTGGACACGTTCACGGTTGCTTCGCCGGTCACATAAATACCCCGTTTGGCGTTTTCTTTGACTTCGAGGGACACAGCGTTGGTGATCGAACTGTTTTGGGCAACCAAGCCGGCGTCCGTATTGGACAACAACGCCACTTTGGTCAAGGTCAGAGTCGGATTACCCGACGGAATCCGGATTCCGTTTTTGCAAAACCGCAACGTTGTATCGCTGACAGTGGCGTTTTTGGTCACCAAAAACCCATCGTTGCCGTATTCCACTACCGCGTGTTGGACCGTGGCCGTGCCCGCCAGCGCGATGTTGCCCCAGGCCGCGGTTTTTTTGCCGTCAGTGCCAAATACCGAAAACAACACGGGGTTTTCTGCTTTTCCCGAAACCACCAAACCGCCGTTTATCGTGATGTCGTAGTCGCCAACGCCGTTTTTGTCTTGGTCAAAAGCTACAAACAAGACCTGCGTCCCTTCGGCAATGGTCAACGTTTGCCCTGAAGGTACCGTGACGTCTCCCGTAATCACAATGGTACCCGACCAGGTTGTGGTGTTGACCGTACCGGATACGTATTGAATCAATGACAACGTCACCTGGCTTGTTGCTTTGGAAATCTGCCCAATGGCGTCGCGTACTTCCATCGCAACGGTATACGTCCCTTCGGCTGGATACGTAAACGTGGCGGTTTTGGTGGTCGACCAGGTGGTGTCCCAGGTGCCGTCGTTTTGATAATCCCACCGCACTTCCAGGTCTTTTGCCGGGGTTTCGGTATCCGAACTCGAGGTCGCATCCAACGCGACGCTCAGTGGGCCGGTCACAATCGCGGTAAAACTGGCTTTGGGTTTGTCGTTGTTGACAACCAGATTGTGGGTGGCCGATGTTCCGACCCCACCGGCTGAGTCCGTGGCTTTACCGACCAAGGCAATCGATTTGCCGACGGCAGCATTGTTGGGAATCGTATAGCTAAATTCATAAGGGGCTTGGGTGTCGGCGGCACCGGCGACCACACCGTCAACCATCAGTTCCACTTTGGAAATAGATGTTCCGGGTGCTGCGGTGGCGTCAATCAGTACCGCGACCACCTCTCCCTGGGTCACGACTTTGCCGTCAAACGGTTTGATGATGACAACCGTAGCTGGGGTGGACGCGGAAATCGGAACCACACAGGTTGCCGACGCTCCCAACCCGCCGTCGTCTTTGACCGTCAAGGTCACGGTAAAATTACCACCTTTGGCAAAGGTGTGAGCCGTCGTTGCCGTGGTCAACGAGGTGGGTTGGGTGCCGTCGCCAAAGTCAAACGTGTAAGAAACGATCTCGCCGTCGGCATCGCTGGAACCCACCGCGCTGAAATTGAGCGATTGGTTGACCGTCCCGGAACCAGGGCAGGCCAGTTTGGCAACCGGCGGGGTGTTTTGGACCTCGACGTTGGCTGTAGCCGGGGTGGGTGCTTCGTAATCGACGAAGTCTTTGGAGTTGTCGTTGGTGTCGGTATTTTTGTCGTTACGCCCGATGCTGGATCCCGCCGCCGGGTCGACAGCGGGCGAGCCTTCTCCGGCGAAAGTAGCGCCGGCAAAATTACCGTAACCCACCGCATCGACGATTTTGGCTCCGTACAACAATTGAATGCTGTCGGGCCCGTTTTGGAAATCGACCGAGGTCGACGTGGTATCGGCCATGTCGCCAATCCAACTTTGGGCGTCGGGGTGGGCTACCACATAATAGCCGTCGGAGGCGATTTTTCCGGAAAGTTCAATGGTCACATACGCTTTGCCGCCGTTGCCGTCGATTCCCACCAGCTTGAACCCGGTCAAATCGGTGCCGGCGGGTCCCGCCAACTCGATAAAGGTGTCCGTATCCGACCCGATGGCGTCATACAATACCTCGCCAATCACCACCGTGGCCGGCGGGGGCAATTCGGTGCAGGTTCCGCCGTCACATTCCTCGGTTGTGTTGCAGAATACCGGTGTACCCCATTCGAGGCATCCGTCGCTGTTGTAATCACCGCAGGTGGTGGTCGCGTTGCCTTGGCAGGTTTTGCTGCCGTTGGGTTGGCAGGTATTGGAGCAGGTCTGGGTACAGTTGCCACCCGAACAGGTCAACGTGGCGCCGCAGGTCTGGGCGGTACCCCATTCCAAACACCCGTCGCCGTTATAATCGTCGCACACCTGAAACTGGGTGGTGGTGCCGGGAACACAGGATTTTTGGTTTTCGACTGGACACCCGTCGGTGCAAGTCAAAGAACAACTGCCGTTGGCGCAGACCAGGGGTTGCGCACAAGGGACCGGTGAACCCCATTCGAGGCATCCATCGGCATCGTAATTGCCGCAACTGACCACTTGGCCGCCTTCGTCACATTTTTTGGCGTTGACGACGGTACATTCATCGGTGCAGTCGGTGGCGCAGAAACCATTGGAGCACACGAGACCCGCACCGCAGGGCAAAGGCGAACCCCATTCCAAACATCCGTCGCCATTGTAGTCTCCGCAGGCCACAACCGAGTTCTGGCTACACTTTTTCGACCCAATCGAGGTGCATTCGGATTTACATTGTTCGGCACAGGCGCCCGCGGAGCACAACGTGCCTTCGGGACAGTTAACCGGGGTTCCCCAAGACAAACAGCCGTCGTTGTCGGGGTCGGCGCATTCGGAAAGCCCATTGCCGTCACACTTTTTGGCGCCAAACTGAGTACATTCGTCGGTGCACGATGCTTGGCAGAACCCGCCGCTGCAAATCAACGCGCCGCAGGGTTGGGGCCCACCCCATTCCAAACAGCCGTCGCCGTCGTGTTCCGCGCAGCTTACGATCGAATTTCCTTCACATTTTTTGGCCCCGACCACCGTACAATCGTCGGCGCAGGTCAAAGCACACAACCCGTTGGAACACACCGCCGGGGCGGCACACGACAAAGGCGAACCCCACTCCAGGCATCCGTCGCCATTGTAATCACCGCAGGTCACGATTTCGGTAGCCGCGTCGCCACATTTTTTGGCCCCAATAGAAGTACAAGGCTGGTCCATACAGGCGTCGACACAGGCGCCGTCTACACAAACGGTTTTGGTAGGGCAGGGGGACAAACTCGACCATTCATAACATCCCTCGCCGGTCAGTTCACAGGACTGGTATGCGTTTCCGTCACAAAGCGCCATCCCGGGATCACATTCATCTTCACAGCTAGGACCCGCGTCGACTGCAACGTCGTCACTGGCGGTGTCGATTAGGTCGGCCGAGGTATCCGCCGTGTCGGAGGGCTCAATGACATCGGACCCACCGGTGTCTGCCACCACGTCCGAACCACCCGAAGTATCGTCCTTGCCGACATCGGAACCGCCGGACGTATCGGTAAGGACGACATCAGCCGCAGCAGAGTCCCCGGAGCCGCCGGTGTCACTGGGAGGCGTCAACCCGGGGCCCGTAGAACCGGTGTCGTCGCCGCAAGCGGTGACCAAAGCGGCGAAAAAGACCGCAAACAAGAGGGATACCAAGGATGGGCTCTTCATGATTTCTCCAGCAATATCGACGATTTGTCCGTGGCAGGCTCGATGCAAACACACGCAGTCGTGTATCCGCACCGGCCTTATATCCAACCCAGCAACCCGCTTCAACCGTTTTGGTGGTTTCCGGCCGGAAAAAAACGATGTACCGATCCCAAAACCAAAACGCCCCCACCTCCCAACACACTGCCCCCACCTCCAAGACCATGTGCCCCCAGCTCCAACATTCAAAAACCCCCGTCCCATCACCGTTTTCCCAACCTCCCAAAACCAGAACCCCGGGAACCGAAATCGATACGCAAATGAAAATGCCCGAATTTCCTAGGGGGCAGTCGATCCGGGAGGTGGGGGCACATCAGTTGGAGGTGGGGGCACTTTAGTTGGAGGTGGGGGCACTTTAGTTGGAGGTGGGGGCACTTTAGTTGGAGGTGGGGGCACATCAGTTGGAGGTGGGGGCAGTCCATGTGTGAAGTAGGGACAGTCCATGCGCGAGGTGGAGCGATCCGTTTATCTACTTCGTGTAGGCATTTTTTCAAACCCATCCGGTAACTTACCGCGATTGGGCGTCGCCAAGCCATTCGTCGACCAAGATCCGTTGACCGTCAAAAAACAGTGTGGCATACCGGTTGATACAACTTTGGCGGTCGACAAGTAAACAGGCCACCGAAGCCGTTTGTGTTTACAATTCGGGAATGAAGGTTTCTCAGAGGGTCAGCTTCAAGACGGGAGTGACCCTGGTCGAGCTAATTTAGCGCTGAATTGGCCGGGACCCGACTGAGGCAATATCGAGTATATGCCGCAAGAAGGGGCATGGCCAAGGCCGCCTAAATTAGCCGAACAGGGTTCACTCATCTATGTTCGCTGACCCTCTCAACTCGTTTTTTCTTTGCACCACCCGAACTCCCGGTCAAGTGGTGCGCATAGCCGAATTTGCGGTCGTAGTTTACTAAGTTTAGCCACTGGACGTCACCAAAAGGCGTAGAGGAATGGAAACAGTTCGTATAGGAAACGACACGGTGTCCGAACAGCCGTTGTGGTCAGCCGGCGCTCCGGCGAACAGCGGCATGCCGCCGGGCCGGACTAAGCGAATTCATTGCGTGGATTTGTTCGCCGGGGCAGGCGGACTGTCTCTTGCGGCATTGCGAGCTGGTTTTTTCGTCGTCGCTGCCGTCGAGAACAACCCCCATGCGTGCGACACATACCGCACCAATCTCGTGTCCGATTCGTTTCCGGTACTCTACCAACAAGACATCACGGCCCTCTCCCCGTCGGAGTTGATGCGTGCCCACTTTGCCGACGGCGATGTGTGCGACGTGGTGTTGGGTGGGCCGCCTTGTCAGGGGTTTTCCGTACATCGATTCCGCAACGCAGGTGTGGATGATCGCCGTAACCTGTTGCTTCTGACCTACTTCGAGTTCGTCGTCGCACTTCAACCCAAATATTTCCTCGTGGAAAATGTGCCCGGTATGTTGTGGGAACGCCATCGCCCATTTCTGGATGCATTTTACAGTCAAGGCCGCCAGTCTGGGTATTGTGTCTACCCACCGGTTATTTTGGACGCCAGAGACTACGGTGTGCCCCAACGCCGAAAACGAGTGTTTGTTCTTGGCGTACGTCGAGATGTGACCCACCCCGCCCAGTGGCCTCCGCCGGCCACCCATGGTTCTCCGCGCCTGTGCGCCGAAAACCCCAAGTTGAAACCGTGGTTGGTGTGTGGACCGGTATTTTCGGCGCCCGTGCCGGACGGAGACGAAAACGATGTCCACATGAATCATTCTCCCGCGTTGGTTGAGGTTTTTCGCAACACGCCGCCAAACGGCGGCAGCCGTACAGCATCAGGCCGTGTGCTCGACTGCCACAAAAATCACGATGGACACAGCGACGTATACGGTCGAATCGATCCCTATCAACCGGCGCCGACGATGACCACGGCGTGTATCAACCCGTCCAAGGGGCGGTTTGTGCATCCCACCGAGCATTACGGCATTACCGTTCGCCAGGCGGCGCGGCTTCAGACCTTTCCCGATACATTTGTGTTTAAGGGCGGAATAATGGCCGCCGGTTGCCAAATCGGCAATGCCGTTCCGATTCGACTCGGGGAACAATTGCTGAAAGTTCTTTACGACTTGGCATGGAGTCATCCATGACGATCCCCATCGAAACCTTGGCCTTTCAAACGCGAGCCCGAACGGTCGACCATCTCGGTCGAGAACAGATCGCCGATTGCCCGACGGCGGTATCCGAACTGTGGAAAAACGCCTACGATGCCTACGCACGCACCGTGGGGTTGTATCTGTACGACGGAAACCCAAATGTTGCGGCAATTGTCGATGACGGACACGGCATGAATCGGCGGGAAATGGTCGATTCTTGGCTCGTGCTCGGGACGGACGCCAAAGTCGGTTCGCGCCCAATCGCCGAGGAAGATCGTAACGGATTACCGCCACGAATCAGGCAGGGCCAGAAGGGCATCGGCCGGTTGTCGGCCGCAAGCCTGGGACCGCTGATGTTGATCGTGTCCAAACGGCGGCACGATCCCTTTGTGGCTGCGTTGGTCGACTGGCGATTGTTCGAAAACCCATATTTGTACCTCCAAGATTTGCAGATCCCGGTGGCGGAATTTGACGAACCGCGCGAATTGATGCCGCTTCTCCCCAGTATGACCGAAAAATTGCTGAGCAACGTGTGGGGCAGTGTGGATCCCAACGCGGGCACCAGAAATCGGCATGTCATAGAGGCGTGGCAACGATACTCTCTGCAGGAAACGGAAGTCGGAAAAAAAACGGAAACCACCCAGAATCAAATCGAAGCCGCTGTGATCGAAACCGTGTTTGCCGAACGGCATTTCCAGGACTGGCCGGTCTGGAACGGGACGTCGTCGCAGGGGACGATGCTTGTCATTTCGAATATTCAATTCGATCTTCAAGCGTTGTTTTCGGCCTACAGTGCCGACAACGACGGCCCTGCGGCGCAGGCCCGCGAATTGTTGTTTCAAACGCTTGCCACGTTTACCGACCCCTTTTCCACACCGGAAGAAATACGGGAGGGTTATGGGCGCACCGATTTTGTCGCCCATGTTCGGGTCAGCGAAGGGAACTTAATCCGAGATCCGTTTCGGGGCACGCCGCCTTTGACTGTTGAAGACATTCGAGAATTGGAACATGTCGTTGAAGGAACAGTCGACAAAGATGGTGTTTTTTACGGGAGCATCAAAGCTTTTGGCGAATGGCGTAACCACCACGTGGTGATCAAACCGCCCTCGTCCTATGGGGGGAACCCTGATTCGGCGGTGGGTCCGTTTCATGTGCGATTGGGTTCCTTTGAACGGAAACTCGAGCTTTCGACGCATACCAAAGAAGTACACCAAAACCTTGTGGAACGTGTCGACCGGTATGGGGGGTTATCCGTATATCGCAACGGGCTGCGGGTGATGCCGTACGGACGGGAAGGCAACGATTATTTCAAAATTGAAAAAAGACGAACCGAAAAAGTGGGGCGTCATTTTTGGTCGTTGCGCCGCATGTTTGGGCGGGTTGCTTTGCGGTTCGAACATAATCCGAACCTGCGCGACAAAGCCGGACGAGAGGGGTTTATCGACAATAAAGCCGCGAAACTATTTCGGGATCTCGTGCAAAATATCCTGATTTCCACAGCAGTGGACTATTTCGGAAGCGACTCGGAATTAAGGAAAACGGTGTTGCCCGACATCGAAGCCCAAAACAAAAAGGCCAAAGCGTCGGAAGCCCTTCGCCTGCAACGTGTCCGGGCGCGTAAACAATTCCGCGCCAATCTGAAACAATACAGTCCCGTCGTCGACCAACTGTTGGTGGAAACGGCTCAGCTCGCGGATCAATTGCGTACAACGGAGAGTTTGGACGAAGAAGACGACGTTTTTCGGTATCGTCGGAAGCTGCAGGACATCAAAGATCGATTTCAGGAAATTTCGCTTGGCGAAGCTCCGCGTAACCTCGGCTCGCTCGATGAGGACTATGGGCGATTTCGGAAAGGTGTTCGACAAACCAAGGATACGTTGAAGTCTCTTACCGAGACCTTGGATATGGCACTGGAGCGGATCAAACCCAAATCTCCTGCGGAGTCGGCGTATTCGGAATTGAGTGCCAATGCCGCTTTTTTGCACAAAAGGCTGCGTGTGTGGACCGCGGAAGCAAAAAAGTTGTTGACGTCCGAGTTGCAACGAATCGATGAACTCCAGGCGGAACGAAACAAACTGTACCACGCCAAAACGTTGCCTTTGCTCGATGAGTTGCGCACGGATGGAACAGCGTTGGGAGCGGTGTTGTCCCGGCTGCACCAGGAACGTGATGAACAGGATAAGGAAAACGCCGGTGTGTTTGAACCCTACATCGACGCGTTGAAGTCCCTTCGTGAACAGATCGACATCGCCATCATTGCCAGGTATGCCCAGGAAGAGACTGACGCGCTGCGGGATGAAGTGGACCGCCTCCACGGCCTGGCTCAGTTGGGCATCACGGTCGAAATTGTCGGCCATGAGTTTGAAGGTTTGGAACAAACCATTCGGATGCACATGGAGCGGTTTCCTGATTCAGTCAGACAAAGCCCCGAATATCTGGCGGTAGATGCAGCCGTCCGAACATTGATTGAGAGGTTGCGTTTTTTGTCGCCTTTGAAATTGTCGGGTCCCAAGGTAAAGACGCATCTCACGGGAGCCCGTATCGATGACTACCTTCGGAGTTTTTTCGCCCAAGAGTTGACGACCAGCGGCATTCAACTCCTTAGCACCGGCGCGTTTTTGCGGTTTTCCATTGATGAATACTCCTGGAGGATCTTTCCGGTGTTTGTCAACCTGGTCAACAACGCGTTGTTTTGGGTCCGTAAGAGCCAAGCCTCGGAAAAAATGGTGGTGCTGGATGTCGTCGGGGGCAAGGTCGTCGTTGCGGACAACGGCCCAGGTGTGGACGAAGACGACAAAGATCGGCTGTTCCGGTTGTTTTTTACCAGAAAGTTACGGGGTGGGCGCGGGGTGGGACTTTATTTGTGTCGAGTAAACCTGGCGTCCGGCGGACATACCATTGACTATGACTGGAGTTTGGAACGCAGATTACCGGGTGCGAATTTTCTCATCACATTCAGCGGGGCACGATATGGTTGAATCATCGACCGACAGCTATCAAGACTTTATTAGGGAAGTGTTTATCGACCCGATACGAACTGCGGTTTTGGTCGACGACGAGTGCCCGACCTTCAGGAAACTGTTGGACGCCGACGTTTCGGGTGAAACACCGACGTCGCGTGGTGACGGCGTCAAAATCGCAAAGACGTTCATTGAATTGTGCCGGACACGTCGTGATCCATGGTTAATGGATGTTCACGATGGAAACGAACCCCAGACGGGCCAGCCGGAGGACGCAGTCAGCCATTTGACCCATTCCGACCTGTTGCTGTTGGATTACCACTTGGATCCGCAGAATCCTTCGAGCGGCGACAAAGCAATTGGAATTCTGCGCCATCTTGCGGCCAATGACCACTTTAATCTTGTTGTTGTTTACACAAAAGGCGACGACGGGGCCGCCGGCAACGTCGCCGGTCAGTTTGCGGAAATCGCCATTGGGTTGTCGTTTCGTGAACGGGGAAAGAAGAATTGGGGTGAACTGAACGAAGTATCAGCCGACAAATTGGCGCAAATTGAGGACAAGTTGCCCGACCTTTGGAGGCAACTGGAGGATGTGGATGACTTGACCATACTGCGATTTTGGCAGGAACCGGACCGACAAGACGCCACGGAGTTGCTGAAGGATGACCAGTTGGCAGGGTTTTCCGGTCTGCTGAAGAAGGTTGCGACTGACGCAAAAGTGCGCAAACTGGCGGTATTGGAACGGCTTTTTGATCGTGTCGGTAGTAGTCGGTTTAACGACAAAATGTCGAACAAGGACTACGGTCGTGTCTGGTTCGCAAACGAACCGGACGGCATCAACTGGATCCGGACCGATTCGCTGTTTGTGACCGTCGTTTCAAAAAAACACCCTGTCGAAGAGTTGCCGAAGCGTCTGCTTCGTGCATTGGTTGCGTGGGACCCGGATCCACACCGCCTGATCGTAGCCAAAATGCGCGCTCTGTTGGATCAGAATGGGTCTATTGCCGAGGCCGGTGTGTTGCAGGATCGGGCTCTCCAGGCAGCCTGGCTGCGGGAGATTTTCGAGAGCGGTAAGGAGGAAGAAGTCTCTCGCGAAGCAAGAGTCCGACGAAACATTGGCCGTCATTGGGAAACGCTGGGTTTTCACATCGAACAGGAGGGGGCTCTATTCGGAGCACAAATCGTCGCGTTTCTGAATGCGTCCCTCGACGAAAATGTTGACGATGCGCTTAAGCGCTTTAAGTTGCCGCGAGAAGAAAAGGAAAGTGTTCTTCACATGAATCGTTATGTGTGCAGCAAACCTATCGCAGGAGCGCACCTTTCGACCGGCCATGTTTTGTTGGTGCGCGACGAATGCAAAGACAAACGCAAAGACGAATGCAAAGACGAATGCAAAGTCGAATGCAAAAAAAAGGAACGATATTTCGTCTGTGTGACGCCCGCGTGTGACATCGTACCGGATCAAGGCGGGGGTTGGAGAAACGAGCTTAAGAAGTGGGTGCCGTTTAAGGCGGTTGAGATTACGAAACGGTCCGACAAGAAGCGAGCGGATGACGCGTTGGTGGGTGCGACTGAAGCACGCAATTTGTTTCTCACCATCGAGCCGGGGAAATCGGAAATCAACGTATTTGCTTTGTACCGCGACAACCGTGAACAGGGAAGGCTGCACTGGGAACATTTCTTTGTCGACAACTACGGTAAATTTCAAGGGAATGGGCCTCCGGCGCCCATTGAGCTGAAGATAGCCATGATCAAACCTTCAAACGACAGCCTTGTTTTCGTGGAAACGACGGCGAGGGTGGTCGCCCATTTAAGATATGAATATGCGTTGCACCTGTTGCATCGATTGGGCGCACAACTTTCGCGGGTTGGCTTGGGCTTCGTCGCACCGAAAAAGAACGGGTAGTGGACAAACTTCAACCCAAAGAACGTTCCCGTATCATGGCGCGGGTCAAAGGTACCGACACCAAACCGGAACGAATTGTCCGGCGACAATTGAGTCTGTTGGGGTTTTCGCCCAGCGAAGGCATTCCTTTACTTCCAGGTAAACCCGATGTTGTCTTAATGCGGTTTCGTCTTTGTGTGTTTGTTCACGGATGCTTTTGGCACCAGCATCCCGGATGTCGCCGCGCAACGTTTCCCGCGTCCAATGTGGACTTTTGGACCGCGAAGTTGGCCCGCACGACGGAACGGGATGCCGAAACGTTGTCGAAGTTGGCGGCGCTTGGTTGGAATGTTCTTGTGCTATGGGAATGTGAAACCCGGAACGAGGATACGCTTTGCCGTAAGTTGTTGGAGGCGATTAATGTGGCGGGCGGAACGGTGGAACAGACAGAGTGAAGGGGTTAGCGAAATGGACAAACGGTCTTGAGTCGGAGGAGCGGGAGCGTCTAGGTGGCTGGTGTTTTTTAGGGGAATTTTTGGCCAGCGGAATTTGCGCCGGATCATCCGGAAAAATCCTGAGTTATATCGGGAATATGGCGCAGGGATTTTTACGGGCGAGACGGCCAAAGGGCGCCGGGACAAAAATTTCATCAAAAAACACCAGCGACCTAGTTCGGGAAAAACCTGCGCCACCCTGTTCCCGCTTTCCGTCCCAATCAATCCGCAAAAGAGATTGGGTGCCCGACTTGGGTACCCAAACAACCGGTCATTTGCTTTGTTTCGGAGCGACGTTATCGGTTGACGACGGGAAAAAAATTCACGAAAGTACGGTTGCTCGTTTATAAAGTGAGCGCCATCCAACAATTCATCAACGGGAGAGGGACTCATGGCAAAGTTGAGGCGAAGTGACAAACTAAACCAAATGTTGGCGCTTTTGGTTGCATCGCAGAAAAAGAAGATCGCCAAGGTGCTTGCCGCGCATGGATTTACTCCGGACGAATATGCAAAAGGGTGGGCGTTGTTCAAAAACGCTGTGGGAGTCTCGTTTTCCACTCCCGCTACGACCAGTACGGGTGGGCAAAACAACGATCTGACCGCCCTGGATGCATGGGAGAACAAATGGTTTCCCATTATCTCCGCAGTATTGCAGGCAAATTTTCCCGCCGTTTATGACCGCGTCTTTTTGAACTTGTCGCAGACCGGTGGCGTTTGGTTGATTCCGTCCGTGGAAATGTTGTTGGAACGATTGGCGGCGCTGTCCGACGAGGATGCTTCGCAAGAAGACAAAGACGCTCGGGATCTGCTGACCAAACGAGGTGTCGATCAAACCGTTGTTGACGAAGCGAAACAACTTATCGAAAATCTCAAAACGTTGGACGAACAAACAAAAGGAGACGAAGCGGACTCCGAAGACGACGACTCGGTGCAAGATGCCAAAAAAGCCGCCAAAAAAGCCGCGGAAGAGGCCATGTGGTCGTTTTATAAGGAGTGGTCAGCGATTGCCCGGGTTGTAATCAAGTCCAAAAAAGAACTCAAATCGCTTGGTTTTTTGAAGACCGACAGCAAAGCGGAATCAAAAGATAAGTCGTCCAAACCAACCACCGAATAACGGACGGCGTGACGTGTCGACTCGGAAATGAGCATGGTCGCGTTCATTTAGCGCCGATCCTATCAAACCGCCCCTACTGTGTAACATAACGTGCAAACTGAGCGGCATAGGCATCCGGTGACAACGGTTTGCCGGTAATCGTTTTGGTCAACTCCCGCCACGAACGTTTGGCCCCTGGTTCAAAAATCGTTTTCTTCATAAATTCACCCACTTTCGTGTTTCCCACGTACACGGCTTCAAACGGGTCGGACAATTTTTCGACCTTTCGGGTAATGACTTCGTGCACTTGGGCGCCGAAAATCTGGCCCATCATATAATTGTGGTAATAAACCGGGGCGACCACGAAGTGAATTTTTGAAGCAAAATCAGGAGCATTGCGGTTTTCGGGGCGGGTGAGACCCTGGTATTTTTCTACCATCGTCCACCACAACGTGTTGAGATCCTGGTCGGGGTTGGCATACAGCGCCTTTTCAAAATGAAGCATCACGAGACACCACCTGGCGAACACCAACGACGAAAACGCCATGGTTTTGTGGGCTCCGGGTAACAGTTTGTCCCTATCTTCGGCACTTAATCCCACCATGGCTGCCGCCCAATATGGGTTTTGCACCAATCGGTCGAGCATCATCGCGTACCCTTCGGTTGTTAACATATGCGCTGGTCCACGCAGGAAAAACGGGGCTTTCCGGTCTTTGAATTTGTCGTACACCGCGTGTCCCAACTCGTGCACCATGGTCATGGTCCAGTCGTAACCCGGCACCACGTTGGCCAACACCCGCACGTCCTGATCGCGGTCCAAGTCGGCACAAAACGCGTGCGGACTTTTGCCCGGTTTTTCGTACAAATCGCTGGCCGCCAACACGTCGTCGATGGGTAGACCGATTCCGGCGTAAAATTTTCGGGACAACTCCACCGGGTCCTGACTTTTGTACAACGTTTCATAATCCACGTTGAACACCGCCGGCGGCTCCTGAAAAAAGAAGTCCTGATAATGCCATGGGCGTAACGATTCTTTGGGAAGATTGAGTTTTTGGGCCAACGCCATGTCGGCTTCGGCTTTCAAAGCCAAAAATGGGCCTCGGGTTAGTTTGTCGAGTTCTTCAAACAACCCGAACACCTCCTCTGGGGTCTGGTCGCTAATCGCCAATGCCAGGTCGTGGTAATCGGAATAACCCAACTGTTTTGCGACCTGGTTTCGCAGATGAACCAGTTTGATAAGTGGACCGATGACTTTGTCGCCGACCGCTTTCTGGCCTTCCCAAACCGCTTGTAATTCTTTGGAATCGGCCGATTCACGTAACACCTTTTTGAGATCATTTTGGCTGTATTCTTTGCCGCCGATGACCGCACGGAAGCTGTTGAAGGTTTGTTCCACCTCGGATTGTAGTTTGTTGATTTCCGCGAGCAGTTCCGGGGCCACCTGCCGACCCAAAAACATACGATATAAGATATCGACTTGCCGGGCGGTGGCTGCATTTAGACCCTTCGGGGGGTTGGTTTTTGCTTCTTTGAGTTGGGCAAACAGCGTTGAGTCTGAAAGCAGGCCGTCCAGTGTGTTTAAAGCCGCTTCGGCTTTGGCGAAGTCTTCATCTTTGCCGCTGATACTTGCCTGATACCACGCGGTTTCTTTGGCGCGTTCCAGTGGGGCATACCGTTGGGTGATCGAGGCCACAAGCGTGGTCACTTCGGCTTTGGTCGGCGGCTTTGCATGGGCTTTGTGGCTTGATAAGACGGGCATAACGGCTCCTGTGAGCAAAACAGCAAAAAAAACAAAACGATCCGGTTTCATAAGATGTCCTTGGGGTAGGATGGTAAACATGGGCGTTACCATAGCCCGTCGGTTGGGTTGCGGCAAGTTGTGTGGGAGGGACACGTTGTGGGCGCTTGACGGCTGCCGTCGGCCTTGGTTAGTGTGGCGATGGCTGGTTTTGACTCCCAGGCGATGGAAACAGGAGTGGAGATGGGTGACCTCGAAACGGTAAAAATCGATGTGGAACAGGGTGTTGCGGTGTTGTCGCTCGACAAGGGCTTGTATCCGCTTGATGTGGTGTACGGAGCGGCCTACGTGTTGATCGACCGGGCCTACGTGTTGTTGGACCGGGCTCCGGACGGGCGGTTTCTGATCCGATTGCAGGTCAAAGAGGGGCCGCTCGACACAAAAACCCTGACGGCGCTTGCCGGAGAAATGCAAAACGAGTTGCTGAGTCAAGCCCTGCGGCGCAAAATTACCAAAGCGAACAAACAACTTCTGGAAACCATTGTAACGCGGGCTATTGGTGGAGCAACGGGCGCGCTTACGCCAGGCGTGTTTCCGGAAGAGGACGACCTGGATTTTCTGGATGACCCGCTGGGTATTGCCGTTCCGTGGGAAGAACGGTTTTCCAAAGATGCCAAAAAAGACAAACCGACGGATGCAGAGACCACACCCGAACTCGCGGGTCCAGGGGATTCTGGAGGGTTTTCGCCGACCAAAAAGGGGTCTGAACCATGAACCCCACTGTTCGTTTACACCGCAAGTTGTATTCCAAAACCGCCATTGATGCCGCCAAAGCCGCATTTGAGCATCTGGCAGACATCTCGGTTGTCCGTGATACCGACTGGTACAAGGTGGAATTTGTGGATCCCGACCCCGATGTGCAGGAAGTCATCGCCCACGAATTTGCCAATTTTGCGCTCGCCGAAGTTGTCGAGTCTGTGAAAAAATAGCTGAACGAACTCGGACGGATGCTTTCGCCCCCGCTGCCCAGAAAAAAACCTGCGCAATATTCCCGATATGACTCGGTTTTCTTCCGGGCATCGGGGCCAAAATCCTCGCGTCCAAGTCCGTCCTCAACTTTTTTCACAAACTTATCGAAAAACGCACAAAATAACATCAATCGGCTCTTATCTTTCTGTTTTCCGCGATGTTGAGAAGTAGGGCCAAACGTTCGTTTTCGCGGAAGGGTTGATCCGTTTGTTGTGGAGCCGTACCCTGTGGTGTCGGTGGTCAAAATGAGGTGACGGACGATGGATCGATGTGGGAAAACGCGGCAGAAAACGGGATGGTGGAGCGTTGTGGGCGGCCTGGTGGTGCTGGGTGTCGCCGGTTGTGATTCCGGCGGTGGTTCCGACGGCGCCGGGGCGGGTGGAACCGACATCGGCAACCCGGGTTCGTTGGCGGACGTGGTGAGTTCGGTTTCGGATTCGTCGGTGTGGCCGGCGTACGATGCCGGGTCGGGTGGGCCGTGGGTGTTTCCCGATGGGGGTGGCGAGCCTATTGTCGACGTGGTGACCAATTCCGATAGCGGCGGCGGGGCGGAAGATGTTTCCGTAACCGACAGCGGGCCGGAGCCAACCGATTCCGGCAATTGGACCTGGGACGGGTTTGGCGACATCATTCCGCCGGTGGGTACGGGGTGTGATGATCCGCCGGATCCGCCGTTTCCGTTTACAGAAGTGCCTGGATTTGGTGGGTCGGAAGATTTTGCTTTCGATCACGACGGCGGCATCGTGTATACCAACAATGGTAACTTAATCCGCAAAACCCTGGACGGGCAGATCGACATTTTGGTGCCGAACATCGGTGGAACGGCCGGTACGTCGGTATTGCCGAACGGGAACATCGTGGTCGCCAAAGGCAACGAGTTGATCCTCGTTTACAAAGAAGGTGGGTCCAAACCGCTGTTGTCGGGCTTATCTTACCCGAACGGGATGGATGTGGACCAGGACAACTATGTTTATGTCGCCGAACAATCGGGGGGCCGGTTGAGGAAGGTCAACGGGGAAACCGGCGAATATGAAATCATTGCCGAAAATCTGACCAATCCGAACGGCGTTGGGTTTGCGCCTGGTTATGGGCGGGTGTACGTCGGCAGTTTTGGTGGCGGAAAAGTGGTGGCGATCGATCGGAACTCGGATGGTACCTGGGGTGAGCCGTGGTTATTTGCCCAGATCAACGGAGATGCCACGGTGGTCGGGCCGCCGCCGGAACCGATTGATCCCCCTCCCATCAACTTCCAGCCGTGCGAGGGCAAAACCATTGGGTCTGTTTGTGTGGCATCCGATGGCATCAAAGGAAAGTGTATTGCTGCTTCCGGGCCCGACGCCTGTGAAAAAGATGCAGAACCAGGTTTACCGAAATATGTGGCCTGTGAAGGATTGGCCAACGGAGATACCTGTAAGATCACCTATTGGGGTTACGACCACATCGGTAAGTGTAAAACCCCGGGTGGGGGTAACTTTGATGGGTGTTGTATTGCGGCGGCGGGAACGGGGTGTGCTGCGGACAAAGCTTGTGAAGAGTGTGTGTGCGGCATGGATGCGTATTGTTGCCAGAACAACTGGGACGGGATTTGTGCCGGCGAAGCGATTGAACAATGTGCCGCCAGTTGTGATTGTTCCAGTGGGACCGGTGGAACGGGGATTCCGTCGTGTTCAGCGGCGCCGGATCCGTTGGCGTTTTGTTTTGGACTCAACGAAGGGGATTTGTGTGCTTACGTTGAAAATCCGGAGAAAATCCTTGGTGGGCGGTGTCGAAACGTATCGGGTTTAAATCTTTCGGCGCCGTTTCCGAAAAGTGGGGTGGCATGTGTGCCGCCGGAGTACCTCAAACCACCCGGCGGCGGTGGCGGGGGCGGCGGAGGGTTGGATGGGCTGAACGTCGACGAATGCGGCAACGTGTACGTGACGGAGTATGTGCTGGGTTATATTTGGCGCATCAGTCCGGACGGGGTGATTTATAAGGGTGTGAAATTACCGTCGTCATGGATTCCGAACATCGAGTTTGGACACGGGGTCGGTGGTTGGGATATTTATACGATGTATGTCATGAACCTGAATGGGAACAGCATTTTTGCGATCCAGACCGGGTTTCGGGGAAAAGAAATCGCAATGCCGCCGGCGGGCACGTTCGGGGATTAAATTTGCAGGAAAGTAGGCATGAAAATCAGAAGGATGACCATTTTAGGGTGCTCGTTGTTGTTTGCGTCGTTGGCGTGTGATTCCGACACGGGGTCAAACGGAACGGGCAAAACCGATGTTGTGCAACAAGACACCGTGGTTGCGGACGTTTCGGGGGAGGATGTGCCCACTTCTACGGACACCACCGGCGGGACCGATGTGACCAGTACCGATACGGGATCGGGTGACGATACGGTGGCGGATACGGGCGGGTCTGGGTCGGATACCACGGGTGGGCCGGATACGACCGGTGAAGACACAGCCGGCCCAGATGGGACGGGTGAAGATGTCGCCGGGCCGGATACGACCGGTGAAGATGTCGCCGGGCCGGATGGGATGGGTGAAGACATCCAGACAGGTGACAGCGGTACGACGGAAGACGTGGCGGTGGGGCCCGACAGTGTCGACGAAGATACAACAACCACGGTTAAGGCCGGCGACCCATGCGACGAAGAGCCCTGGACGGCGATTTGTGACGAAACCACCAAGGATGTGCTGCTCATCTGTATGGGAGAAAAGTGGAATACCCCACAGCAATTGGATCTCTTTGCGTGTTTTTGTGATGAATCCCAGGGGAAACCGATGGCCGCCTGCGCGGTTCCCGGATTTGTGGGCATTGCCAAAGCCGGGCGGAGCCGGACGGTGACCACACGGGTTCGGGTTGTTTAAGTCGGCTAGGCAGATTAAATCACCAGACCAACGCGGGCCAACGTTTTGGGTACCGCATGGTTGATCCCGCGGTGATACGCTTCTAAAAATCCTTTCGAATCAGGAACTCCCAACAACTTGAGTTTTGCTGCGGTGTCCGGGTCGTCAAACGCCGCCAGCTCGTCGGGTTCGACTACCGCGCGGGCACGCATCGTTTCTTGAGTTTCCATCACGATCTTACGTACAGCGGCGTCTCCGGGGTAGGGCAGCCAGGACGGACCACGGTGGGCGCGGTAGGTGGCCACAAGTTGGGGCCCGATGGCTGCGTGCAGCACTTCATCTTTGGCAATCCGTTTCAGGATGTCGCGGTAGGGGCTTTTCGGAAGGGCTCGGATGCTGTGGTGGATGAGTGCCAACGCGGTCACTTCGCCGCAGCAATACGTCCCAAGGACCATTCGCCATACCTGGGTTTCGAGAGGTTCGTTTGTGCGCACCAACAGCAGTTCCTGCGGTTCAAAACCAACTTCACCGGTGCCTCCCAAGGTGATTGCAGCATGGTTGCATGCTGCTGCGTGGCGTTGTTCCTGAAGCAGCATGACCAAAGCCAGTTCCTGAAGGTCCGCCGGGGCGTTGAGATCAACCAGCAACCCGTGGAAGTGGTGTACGATGAGCACGCCGAGGTATTCGGCGCGGGTCCGATCCTCCCAACTGCGTCTGGCCAAAGCCACAACCGGGTCGGTTGGGTCGGGAACCGGTGTCATCTCACGCGGCAAATCCATCAGAAACCGGCGAAAGATAGGTTGGGTAGAAAGTGGGCTTCGGTCGAACTGAAGACCTATGATCGGAGTGGGTGTTTGGGTCATCGGGGGTGTCCGGGTTCGTGTCGGATGGGTTACCGGCGGCGTTTGTCCAAACCCAATGGGTCATCGTAATCGATATCCTCGAAAGTACGGTCTTTGCGGTAGGTTTTTAATGCGGCGCGGAACTCTTCGTATTTACGCCGCGCAAACCGTTCCCGCTCGTCGAGGGGGCGGGCGTCCAAATCGAGGATTTGGGCGTCGGCGTGGGCTACCGCCAGATTAAAATCGATGTGGCGGAAGGTGGTTGGGTCCATGCCGTGGCGGGTGAGAAACTCATTGAGGGCTTCCGGGGTCGTTCTAAACGCCCGTGCGGTGTCATGGATATTGCGGAACTTGTATTGGTAATGTTCATCAAAGCCGAGGTGATAAAAGACAAATACGCGAAACGGGTCCATGGTTTTCCCTCGTGGGGTGGTTGGATAACCGATAGGTCGGGGCTGTCAATCAGCCGGTCGGGGCTCCGTTTTGGGGCCGGTTTGGTTTGTGGGCGGTTTGTTTTTACCTACGACACGTTGGGAAGTGTTGTCTACATCTACCCAGAAGTTGGAGAGTTGTGGCCATAACGTTTTTTTGGCTTTGCTGGATACCACACCGCCTACGTGGCCTCCCGGAAGATGGATCGAATGTTTTTCTTTCGAACCGACCAGGTCAAAAATGGCAGCAGCCGATTCCTTGGGTACGATGTTGTCGTGTTCAAAGGTCACAGCGAGCAGCGGGCACCGGATGGTGTGTAACTGAACCGGCCGGCCACTGATCCCCAATGTTCCGGTCGCCAGCGCGTCATTGCGGTATAACTCTTCGATGTATTTGGAATAAAACGCCCCGGGGAGCGACACATTGTCGTTACCCCAGGTCTCCATCGCAACAAACCCGTTCAGAAACTCGTCGTTCCAGGCGCGGTCGGCCACGGTAACCAGTTTGGATAACGTTAATGTCGGTCGCAGCATATGAAATGAAAACTGCATCAGCGGCCAGGGTATGTTACCAAACGCCTTGGTTAACTGCTGAACATCGAAGGTTGGGGTTTTTGTCCACACCGACAACAGCCCGGTGTCACCAAAGCGGATCGGTGCGGCAAGAAGCATCAGGGACGCGACCTGCTCGGGCCTTCGGGCGGTATAGATCGCCGCGAGTGTGCCGCCGAGACAATAACCGAGTAAATGCACTGTGTTGGACCCTGCCGTCAACGCGCATTTTCGAACTGATCGACCGATGTAGGCATCGCAGATGGTATCAAAATCTAAAAAACGGTCCTCTGGACCGGGCGTACCCCAGTCGATGATGTACACGTCGTGTCCGAGATACGCCAGATGTTCGGCGAAACTTTTGCCGGGCATCAAATCGAGAATGTAGTGCCGGTTGATCAGCGATGGGACCAGCAATACGGGGGTCTTGTGGGTTATTGTAGCGCCGGACGGGACGTAGCGCAGCAACTGCCACTTGTTTTCTCGGTGGACACAAACCGTGGGAGTGGTGCCGACAGGCGGGCGGCCTTGTTTGACTACGTTGACCAGGTTAATAAGACGTTTCACGGAACCTCCGCGGGGTGGATAGGGAACCCCGGCTGGTGTCGTTTCCATGCAACGGGATGTTGAGGTTGTCAAGCTGTGGGTTGAATCGACCGGGTGGGCGTGTTAGGTGAGGGACTTGGGTGGATCAAGCGGGAGCAGGCAGGTTCAGTGAGGATAACGGGTGGTGAACTACGGGGACAGAAGATAGCTGTTCCCAAAGGGGACGTGGTTCGACCGACCTCGGATCGGGTTCGAGAAGCGCTGTTCAACATTTTGGGGACGTCGGTCGTGGGCGCGCGTGTACTCGATTTGTTTGCCGGCTCGGGTGCGTTGGGGATTGAAACGTTGAGCCGCGGTGCAACTTCGGTTTGTTTTGTCGAGCAAAACCGTATGGTTGCGACTTCGTTATGCGGCAATATCGAGCGGCTGGGGCTGACAACCCGCGCCAAAGTGATGACTGCAGATGTGTTGTCGACCCTATCTATGTTACCAAAAGACAACTACGACCTGGTGTTGATGGACCCCCCCTATGGCAAAGGGTATGTTCCCAAGGTGCTCAGTTTGGTCGATAGTCTGAAACTGGTTGCAGATCGTGCAACGGTGGTGTGTGAAGTAGGAGAGAAAGACTCGGTGGTACCGCAAGACATTGGTGGGTTGTTGTTTGCGGAACGAAGGGTATACGGAGAGACGGCGCTGGTGTTTTATGACTGGGTGGTACCCAAACAGGATGGGCTATGACAGAAAATACGATTCGAATCGGTATTTATCCGGGGTCGTTTGATCCCTTAACTTATGGTCACCTGAACATCATCGAACGTGCCGCCAAACTGTTTGACCGACTGGTCATCAGCATTGCCGTCAACAACACCAAAACCCCGTTGTTTACCCCGGAAGAACGTGCGGCGCAGATCCGGCATGTGATCGGAGGTGACAGCCGGATCGAAGTCGATTATTTCAGCGGATTGCTTGTGGAATATGCCCGCCGTAAGGGTGCATGTGCGATTTTGCGCGGGTTACGGGCGGTCAGCGATTTTGATTACGAGTTTCAGATGGCCCATATGAACCACAAAATTGGCCCGGAAATCGAAACCGTGTTCATGATGACCGGTGAGGACCATTTTTATGTGTCGTCACGCCTTGTAAAAGAAGTCGCTTCGTTGGGAGGCGACGTGACGGGTTTGGTTCCCGACAATGTATTTGTTGATTTGTGCAAAAAATATGCTGCGTTACAAAAAGGAGTACAAAAATGAAACTTTCCAGTCGTCTGTCGGCGGTAAAACCGTCGGCGACGTTGGCGATTACCGCTAAGGCCAATGCGTTGAAAGCAGCGGGCGTCGACGTGTGTAGTTTTGGCGCCGGCGAACCGGATTTTCCAACGCCGGCCCACATCTGCGAAGCCGGAAAATCGGCGATTGACGAGGGGTATACGCGGTACACGGCATCCGCCGGACTGCCGGTATTACGTAAGGCGTTGGCCGCGTTTATCAACCTCCGGTATCACTTAAATTACACGGCTGACGAGGTGGCGATTACCGTAGGCGGCAAACACGCGTTGTACAACCTGTTTATGGCGCTGTTGGACGAAGGCGACGAGGTGATTATCCCGTCGCCCTATTGGGTCAGTTACCCGGAGCAGGTCCGGCTGGCCGGCGGTGTACCGGTGATTGTTCCGGGGGCCGTGGAAAATGGGTTTAAGATCACGGCCGCTCAACTGGAAGCGGCGATTTCGCCGCGCACAAAGTACTTCGTGCTCAACAGTCCATCCAATCCGACAGGGGCAGCATACAATGAAGAAGAGTTAGGCGCGTTGGCGGATGTGGTAATAAAACACGATCTGTTTGTGATTTCCGACGAAATCTACTCAGAACTGGTTTATGACGGGTTCCCGTTTCGTTCGTTTCCAACGCTGCGGCCGAACCTGAAGGAGCGCACCGCGATTGCAAGTGGGTTCAGCAAAACCTACTCCATGACCGGTTGGCGGCTTGGTTGGCTCGCCGCACCCGTTGAATTGGTGAAGGCGGCAGACACGATTCAAAGCCAGTCTACATCGAATGTGCCCGGCATGACCCAGATGGCGGCGTTGGCCGCGTTGCAGGGTAGTCACGGGTTTCTGGACGCATGGTTACAAACCTTTGACCGGCGGCGGCACACCATTGTGGATGGCCTCAACGCGCTGGAAGGGGTTCGATGCGCGCTGCCCCAGGGGGCGTTTTATGTGTTTCCGGATTTTCGTGGGGTGTTGCATCGGAAATGGAACGGAGAACCCCTGGGGACGGATATTCGGCTGACGCAGTATTTGCTTGAAGAAGCGCATGTAGCGATTGTGCCGGGAGAACCATTTGGTGCGCCTGGATTTGCGCGGTTCAGTTATGCGACGAGTGACCAGGTGATCGAAGAAGGTTTACGGCGGATTCGTGTCGCACTCGACAAACTCGACGGCTGATTATTTGCAGTCAAACGCCCCCAACCCATCGTTGCCGTCAGGGTCATAACGGCAGCTCAGACCTAGTTTCCCGCAATCAATGGACGTCTGTTGGCCTGCGGAACAGGTGACCAACACGTTTTCTTCACACCGGCCCACTAAATCTTCGGTGCATTCGGCTATCGGGCAGTCTCCGTCAGGTGTGCACAGGACACCTGGGGGGCATTGACCACACGTGCCGTGGCATCCGTTGTCGCCGCAGATGCGACCGGAACACCGCGGTACACAAGGAGATTCAACGCAGTCGAAGCCGTTTGTTTTGGCCGAGTAACTACACTGAAGACCGAAATCGGAGCAGTTGAGCGAAGTAAGCGCTTTTTCGTGGCAGAAGGTCAAGGTCTGGTTGCTGCATTGGCCGACTTCGGCGAGATCGTCGCAAGGTGCGCCAACTGCTACGCATTTCCATGCCGGTCCACATAGTTTATCTGAGTCACATGTTCCACAAAATGAGCCACATCCGTCGGGTCCGCACTCCGTGGTGCACGACGGGACGCATGGAACGCAGCGTCCACTCAGATCACAGTGGTGTTGCGGGCCACATTCGCCGCAGGAGCCGTTACACCCGTCGGGTCCGCAGGTTTTGTTGGCGCAATTGGGTAAACACGCATCGGGTTGGGCGCACACCAAAGCACCTGTATCGGGCACCGTCTGGCAGATTTCGTTCACCGGACAACTGCCGCAGAGTTGACCGCATCCATCTGGGCCGCAGGCACGATTTTCGCACTGAGGAATGCAGTCGGAGCCGAAGTCGGTGCCGGAGTCCGGTTCCCGGTCGGGTGAAGGCTGGTCGCGGCATCCGGTAACCAGCAGAGGCAACACAACGACGAAGGACAGGTATTGGGTAAAGTGGTTTGGCTTCCAGGTGGCGCGGGCCTGCATGGATCAGAACTTGCCGGTCAAGTGGACCATGACATGAAAAGAATCGGCGTTTTGAGCACGAAACCGGGTGGCATTGGGGGCCGACGCGGGGTCACCGGCAGGGGAATCGATCCCTTCGAGGTACACCGGGCTGTATTCGTTACCTTCTGTGCCGTCTTCCTGAACTGGACCATTGCCGTCCAAGTCTTTTCCGGGGTCGGAGTTGGTAATATAGTGAGCTGTCTGCCGCGAATACATAAACTTGGCGCCAAGCTGAAAGTAGCGGACCGGTTGGTAATGTAAGCCGATCCAGGTGGAATAAATACCGTACTGCTCCACATCCGTGATGCCGTCGGTATGGCCCAACTGCAAGGTTTGCGCCGGATTGTCCTTGAGTTCGCGGGTATAGGTGGTCAATAAACAATCCGGATTGGAGTTGCAGGCGCTGTTGCCCAGTGCTTCAAAAAGTTGTGTGTATTCGCGGCCTTCAAAGTGGTAATCCGCGCGGAACCCCAAATCAAACTCCAGACGTGCGTCCGAAGTGTTGTCTTCCCAGGGAATAAATTCGGTGCCCAATTGAATGCCCAACGAGTTGCCGGGGCTGACCAGTGTCTGAGTGAGGCCACGATCTTCAAATAGGGTTTCGCTCGCTGGGAACCGAAATGCTCCGTGAAAATTGAAATAGGGTTCGAGCCAGGACGTGGCCCGGCGGCTGATGGTGGTATACAACTCAATGGTGTGAATCCCTTCGCCGACACCGTCGCTGGTTGCTGTTTTCAGTTTGCCGGTCGGCGCGGTGTAATAAAACCCCAAAACCCATGTGGGTTCGGTTTCGTCACGTTGAAAGTTAAGCGGGGAGTATTTCAGACCAATCCGCATGTCTCCAAAGCCCGAACGTTGGGTTCCGTTAAACGGAACGGTGAACAACGAACTATTCGGTTGGTTTTCGCGATATACGGTGCTGTTTTGGGGAGTCACTCCCGATGCGAAATCCAGGTTCGTCTGGTCCAAAAGCACGATAGGAAGGTCTGCGGACAACTCGAGGTCTCGGTATAGGCCGATTCGGGGTGAAATCACCATTCGGTGAATCGTTCGTTCCGCTTTCAGTTCGCGTCGCAACAACACGGTGCTTCCCGAAGGGCAGTCGGCGTCGCTTCCTTGGTAACACGGTTGTTCACGGACCAGGAGCGACGAATAAGAACTGAATTCATATCGGACATCAATGGCGGCGTCGAAGGGGTCGTCTTCGTCTGCGGCATCCAGCACGTCGGTAACAATGGCTTGGGACGACGCTACGGTGGGTGCCAATAACCACGCCGCCAATGTGAAAGCGGCAACGATGCGATAAGTGAACATACGCGATAGTGATGTTGATGCGATGCAACGCAAAGCCGGTGTGACGAGAGCACCGAAGTTGCTACAGAGAACATTTGAGTGGAGGGAATAGGGCCTGGACATCTTCAATTCACCTCGGAGGACCAATTTCACAACCACAGGTTCGTAACAGCGGGTTCCCCACGTGTCAAGTTAGCCCGGGTTTCTGTCATAACGTCTCGTCCAAAGCTACGGTGGTGTTTGGGTAAAGCAAAAACTGCCTTTTTCACGCGAATGAAATTCCCTGTTTGATCGTTGTTGCAAGCTGTCGAATCTGGTATCCAGACACCGGCTTGTGTCGGGATATAAAGGCACCATCGGACTCTCTAAGTTAATTTTGAAATCGTATCGCGGATCGAAAAATGGTGAATAAAATGAGAAATACATTAGGACTTCATATCGTAGCGGCACTCTTTGCGTTTGCATGTACGGCCCAGTCCCCCACTGCCGCGGGGCAAGAGGCTGCCGCTGATAAAAAAGAAACCACGTTTGTCATCGACACGCAGCCTGCGGAAGCGAAAGTTGGCGATAAATCGACTTTGAAAGTGACCATCAAACCCGGAACCGGGTACAAATGGAACGAGAACTTTCCTGCCGCGTTTAAAATCGTAACAGAAGCTCCAAAATCGGTCGTGTTTCAACGTCGTGACTTCGACAAAACAGCATTTCAGACCGAAGCAAAGCAGGCGACCCTCTCGGTGCCATTTGACGCGACGGCGGCAAACGAAGAGACGATTGACGCTACGGCTACGTTCAGCGTTTGTAATGACGAAACCTGCCTCATTTACCGAAATGAAAAGGTCGCCATGAAAGTCAAGGTAAGATAACATCGGGTGCTGACCACGGCGAGCAAACAAATGTACGGCTACGTTTTGAGGTGTCCCACAACACCGAAACGAGGCCAGGGGCACACAGGGGCGTTGCTTCGTTGGATGTTTCCGGTATAGTTTCAGTATGCCCGGGTTTTTGACGGACCGCCTAATTTAGGGCCGGGGCGATCGGAACTAGGGCAGTAGCGAGCCGGTTTTGCCGACCAAGGCAAAATCGGCGTAGTAGGCCATAGGCTCGCGCAGCAGGATTCAATATCTAAACACCCTCTTAGAGGGTCAGCGGAAATAGATGAGTGAACCCTGTTCGGCTAATTTAGGCTGCCTTGTCCAGTCCCGTCCTTGCGGAATATTCCCGATATTCCTCAGTCCG
>JABWCM010000052.1 GCA_013360285.1 Myxococcales bacterium | reverse complement strand
GGATCCGAATTTTTACTGTTCTGATTACTTGGACAGCCCAAAACGCAGCAGCAACATGCTTTTTGCCGCTAGGTGACGTGACCCAAAACGGCATCGTGAACGTTGTGGATGTCCAGTGTTCTATCCAGTGTGTGTTCTGGGACCCGAGTACATCGGCCGCTCCCCCGGACTGCATAAACGGTGCGCCCAGTCATGCCGACCTCAATTGCGATGGCACCATCTCGGTGTCCGATGTCGTTATCACCGTTTTGCATACGCTTTCTGCCCCACTTGATGCTGCTATTGATACCGATGCCGACGGATGTATCGACACCTGTGTGAATTCCCGAACCGTGAGCGCCTCCATTGTCAGCACCGGTGGTTTCCCCATTGAGGGGGCCACCGCAAAATTGAGCGGAATGACAACACAAACCGACGTTTCCGGAACCGCTGTTTTCTCCAATCCACCCCCTGGAGGTGGGGTGCTTGTGATCAACCACCCGGCGTTTGCTCCAGCATCCAGACCCATTGAGGTTCCCGTCTCCGGCGCGGTAGACATCATGGTGGTGCTTGTCCCGGTCACCACTCATGGGCCGTTTACCACGGACGCCCCCATCGTCATCGACCACGCCTTGGCTCGGGTGATCATTCCCGCTGGAGGGGTCGTCCTTTCAGACGGCTCGCCAGCATTGAACCCCATCGAGGTACGCATGGCCACCATCGACCCATCCACCACGTCCCCGAACACCACACCTGGCCCCATGGTCGGTCATATCACCCAAGGGGGACAACCGCAGGACATGGAAACGCTGTTTATGGCCGAAGTCACCATTCTGTCCGCAGGACAACCGGCCCAGCTTGCACCTGGGATTACAGCGACACTCCGATTTCCCATTGCCTACACACTCGCCGAAGCGCTGCTTCCGGGGGACAACATCCCAGCGTGGTGGTATGACGTCGAAACCGGCGTCTGGCAAGCCGAAGGAACGGGAGCGCTTGAAACGGACCCAGCGTTGGGCCTTGTGTGGACCACGGAAGTCACCCACTTCACGTGGTGGGCGGGGGCAACATCAACAGTCCCCAAAGCCTGTTTGACCGTTACGGTGCTCAACGACACGGGAGTTCCTGTTGTCGGAGCCACAGTGTCGCCCACGAGTTCCGACCTGAAAAAGAAAAAAGGTGGCACAACAGACACATCCGGCACCGTTTGCCTCAGTTTCCCTCAAAACTCGACCGTAACGGTCAGCGCCTATCACCCGGCGTTTGGTAATGCGAGTCAGTCCGCCGACGCGGTGTTGCCGGCGGACGGAAATGGCGGGTGTTACGCAGATGGCACCGGATGCGGAAACACCGTGTTGACCCTACAACCCAAAGCCTGTGTCCGCGGCACGGTAGCGTGGCCCAATGGCACACCACAAGCCAACCAACTTGTGTTGGGATCATGGCCGCTTCCCGAAGGCGGGAGTCCATTCACCGCGGGGGTCAAAACCTCAGGCGACGGCACCTTCTGCATGGCGGCCCAGCCCGCAACACCCACCACACTCTGGTCGGCGGGCAATTCGGGTGGGGTGATCTCGGTAACATCAGCCGTGGGCATCCCTCCCCCAGACAATGTCGGCTGCGCTGGGTCCGGGTGTCTCGACATGGGCACCTTGACGCTGACCCCACCGACAGCAGGCGACCCGAACCTGCCCGCTGGATGTCTATGCGCGGTCCATGGAACAGCCGGATCGATCGTCACGTGCCCTATCGGTGTTGCCTCGACCTCGCAACCCATCCATCGGGCAACAATGATGAGCGGAGAACTCACCTTCGACGCCACCAGTGTGTCCTTAAACCAACTCACAACGATTTTATGTTTTACAACTCCGTCGCTTCCGTCACCGTTTTGTGCGCCAGTATCGGTTGTCGGCACTGCATCTTTTCCTTTGTCGACCGGTCATACGATGACCGCCTGGCCCCAGCTCGCCTCGGCCAACGGAGAACTTCGATTTGTTCTGATAAATCTTTCCAAAACACCGGCAATGTTGAGCAACGCGGAAACAGATGGGCAAGGAACGGTGACCTCCGGAGCGCCGGTCATTCTGACGATCCATGTAAAACTTTCCACGGATGTACCCCAAACCGAACCCGTATTGTTGTGTCTGGAAAAACTATCGGCGTCCGACGGTACGGGGCGACGCGTGGGGGCTTACGTTTCAGGGGGAATCGTCACCACAACCGGGCCACTTGCCGATCCCGCCGGTACGCATGTCGGCTGCCCTGTGCTCGTGGGCGACTACAACGTGAGTGGAGAAGTAAATGTCGCCGATGTCAAATGCAGCATTCTCAACATGCTCGCCGCCATGGATAACAGTGGGACCTGGCCTTTGTGCAACACCCAAGACGATCCAAACGCAGCCGATGTGGATTGCTCCGGCCAAATCGACCTGATCGATATCTATGCAACCATGACCGTTGCCTTAGGCTTGCCGTTGCCACCAACCCTAGATGCCAACGGAGATGGCTGCATAGACCGGTTGTAGCGTTGCACGAGGTTTGGCCAAGTTTTGCGGATAGGTTTGGCCAAGAACCCGAGCAATTTTTCGGTTTTCAACGCTATGTTATAACGCTTGCGTGTTAAATTATTGCAACAGTGTCTGGTGTTGATGTGACTTAAATCACCCCCTGAGGTTCGTTTAAGCTATTTGATTGACTCGCAGCACGGCCCGAAAGCCTGTACCGTATCCAGTGTTGGTTGGTGTCGAAATCCACTGGAGTCTCAGCCCTGTTTCTGCCCGGTTGCCGTCGGCCGCTGAGCCACCACGCCAGCACGCCCTCAGACCAGTCAGCTCTATGGCCACATAATCGCGATATGGATCGGCATGGTCCACGCTCCACGCCGCCGGGAATGCGAGGCTGCGCAGCATTGGCTCATCGCGCAGCTCTGTTATGTAACCACCCTGTTGGCCACTGGCCCATGCTGCATCTGGGTCCAGCAGCACCACGCCCTTGCCCGCATCATGTGCGGCTGCGGATGTTCCATTTTGCGCACGGGTCACGGTCAACACTGAGCCTGCAACATTTGTGACCAGCAGCACTTCGCTCTCTATTGCTATCTTGCTGCCATTGACCACACCGGCCGTTCCTGGACCGCTCAGCCATGTATTTATGGTCAGGCTTGTTGCAGAATCGTTGATGGTGGCCTGAAGCGTGGTTGTTGCACCACCAGGCAGCACACAGAAGTCGGTCAACAATTGGCACATCGAACCATCGTCATGCGGTTCGGCTGTCGTGCCCTCTTGCGCTCTTGTACAGCCCGTCAGTGTCCACACGCCCCCGCCACTGTCGACGAGTGAGCCGTACAGAATCACCTCCGTTGGGTTGGTGCCGTCACTCAGGATTTTCACTCTTCCGTTGGTTGCTGGCCAGTGGTCTATGTCCTGTGGCTGCGTGATGGTCATGGCCGTGTCACCCGACGAAATACCGCCTGCGTCAGTCAACACTGCCCACAGAATGTGGGTGTATCTGCAATCCTGGATCGGAGCATCCACCAACTCCGGTAAGTTACCGATCAGGTCACACACGCCGTCTTGCCGCCCGTTGTGGCTGTAACTTAGTGGCCCTGTGCCTGGTAAGATACGGCCCGAGACGTTTGGATCGGGCAGTCCGTAGAACTCAGGCGCGTCGTCGTGCCGATGGTCTTTGCCGCCGTCATTGTTGCCTCGGGTGCCGCCCAACATCAGTCCCAGCAGCGCCACCGTCGCCCACTCTTTGGCGCTTGCCATTTGGCTGATTTCGCCATTGAATCGGCGCCGCGTGCTCGCGTACATCGCATTGGCGACGGTGACGTTGGTCCACGGCACCCGCGCCAACTGAGATACTGGTACATCGCCCACGCCAACCGCCCCGCCCACCGCAATACCCATGTCGTTAAACGTAGCCGAATGATGCGAGCAGACATACTTGTCGATAAAGAATCCGCCCAAGGTCACAGCCTCAGATGGCCATGCGCCGAAGTACAACGCGGGGATCCGGAATCGCGGAATCCATACCATCGCGTGAAAATAGCCATTATCGTCTGTCAACACGCAATCCCTTGTTGCTGCGGCCAAGCCGGCCGACACGGCGGCGGTCTGGGTTCTCAGGATCGCTGTCCGGCTGGCCAATTGCGTAGCTTGTAGGTTGGCGCTCCCTCCCGGTCCACCCAGCACCGGATCGGTTGTCTCCAATTGGTAAATGCCGTTCGGCCACTCTGTACTTTCGGGTAAATTTACCATCTTACGCTCCCGCGTCCACCGACGTGATCGTCAGCGTCCATTCTATGGTCAGTTGAATTTCGTTTGTTTTGGGGATTGCCGGGGTCCTGACACGGCGCGAGAATGCGCGGAAATCGCCAGTGAACAGCACGAACTCCGTGATACCTAGCAGGTCGTTTGCGTCGCCCTCGCCGACTTCCGCCGTGAAAACCACCTCATTGGCCGACGGATAGGTCACGGCGGTCACCGCCGCATTAAACCCATCCCCGCTCAGTCCCGTTTGCTCGGTCGACGGTGCGGCCGTGCCGTTGCCGACACCTATGTATGCGACGGCGCTTTCCGCTGCGCCCCCGACCGCCCTGGTGATGATCTCGGCGGAACCGCCCAGGACGAGGTTTTCTTGAGTGTCGTCCATCAGCACCTGGCTGGCCCGAGTTGCAAGCACGCGGATCTTGCCGCGGGCCGTCAAACCGATATTGTCACGCACCGAACACCTCCATTGTAGGGCCATAATCCGACGCACCATTGTAGTCGATGGCGCCGTTGTATCTCGCCTGTGTCGCAGACGTGACGGTCACGTTTTCGCCGGACTCGCCTGTGCAAACATCACCCAGTGGATGCCACATGCCCAGATATGCCAGCCTCGTGTGTGCCGGTTTGGCCCTGTTGATTTGGCCGATCCATCGTGCCACGGTCGGCAGATCCACATCCGGGCCGACGTCCATCAAGACTGCGAATTCCGCCCACCTGGCCTTGCCGTCGTAAAGGTAGTTTGAAGCGCCATTAAACGTCATGGTGCCATCGTAAAAATTCGCAGGCGCCAGCAGCCCGAATTCTACGATCTCCGCCTCCGGGTGTCCTACCGACGCCATCAGCGCGACCATGCCCGCGGGTGTGGCTGCTCGCATCCGGACGCCAAACAGCGCGACCAGGCGCTGGCGATATTCGGCATCGGATTCGTCATCCCATCGTTCGCATGCTCGTCCCGCACCAATGGCGTCTAACCCCGCGCTGCTTGATGTTTCTGTCACCCACAGACGCCGCACCCGATCAACGGCCGACCGTGCGTCGTCTGCGACCTGACCAAGCGCCTCGGTCAGCCTCCACAGTTCGCCGTCCTCGTTTTTCAGCCAACGAGGCAGCAAAAGGCGGATATATTCACCGCCGTTCATTTTGCCTCCAGTCGGACCACTGTGATTTGCGGCTCACCGTCCAACACGGCGATCTCCCCGCGACCAACAACCACGTTGGCGTTAGACCCAATCGCCACATCCTCCACGAAACCTATCGCCATCAGCACATGCGCCAACCTTGCTGGGCGATAGTCTTCGGCGATAGCAATGGGCGCTACGCCATCGACAGCCACCAGACCGAAGAATGCGCGGATTTTGGACAGCGCCTCAGTCTCAACGGTTGCCTCGATCCCACCAGTTGGTGGCAGATACAGTGTTGCCTCTATCTCCACTTCCACCGCCACTGGACTCTTGATCAACACGTTGGCGCACAGTGCCCGCTTTTGTTGTACCGCTTCGTGAACCGCCAGCAGCAAGGATTCGGTTGGTAGGCCCGCTGGCCCGGTAATGTACACATCTACGGTACCTTGCCCGCGTGGGTGTTGACCATCGACCCACACATCACGCACACCCGCCACCTTGGCGGCCCACGACTCGTACGCTGCTGCGTTGCTGCCATACCCCAGCGCATCCCACTTCTGGACCAGACGGTCAATTACAGCGTCATCCGATTCCTCATCTTCGCCGGCGATTTCCAGTGATATGTTGCTGGCTGAAGCGATTCCGGCTATCGGATTGACCAGCACCGTCATGGTGCCCGCACCCACATTGCCCGCTACACCTTCGACAATGCATTCGGCCAGGCACTCCACCGTGTCATCGTTATCCGGCAGCACTGCGGCCTCAAGTGTTGCGCATTCAATGGTTATGCCATTGGACATGGGTAACGTGGCGATACGCGTTTTGGCGGCAATCACCACGTTGCCGCTGCCGCCATCCTGCCGTACAAACCTCACAGTCCATTGCGCCGCAACGGCTGGTTTTCTCTCGTCATCCATGTCTTTGGCGTGAAGGTCCACCCACTCACCGGTTGCATATCGTAAGAAACCCTGTGGCAGCACCTTCAACAGCAACCCATAGAGCTCCGCCGTCGGCTGTAACACGGACTCCGTGAACGTTCGCAGCCTGCTCAGTTTGTTCCAGTTTGTTAATTTAGAGCCAAGTTCCTGTAATTTTGCTGCAACGTCTGTAACCAGTTCATCGGACGTCTTAAAGCCCAGCAACGACAGCCAGTCCATTACAACACCTCCGGCGATACACTGACCAGGTTAAATCCAACCACCAGGTTTAGCTCGTTGCCGCCACTCTCGGGCATACACCGAATCTCGATCTTCAACCGCTCGATATCTAGCCTGTTCACTGTTGCCGTCCCGGATCCCGATACCACCCTTGGGTCGCGTTCGATCTCGCGTACGATGCCGATTTCCATAGCGCGCATGATAGCTGGTGTCAGTTCGGACTGTAAAAAATTGTCCCACCCCATGCCCTCGTCCAAGTGCCGCCAGTAACTACCCTTTTGGGTGCCCAATCTATGGAGCAGGTCGGTGGCTAAGCAAGATGGTCCAGTGTCAAACACCAGATCGCCATCCACGCCGGCGACCAGATCGCCCGCTGCCATTTGCAGGTCTGTGCCAAGGTGTTCCATCATGCTTTCACCTGCGAGATGCCGGTATGGGGCGCAGGCGTTGGCGGGCTGGATGCACCCGCGGGTGTTGGATGTGTGTGCGTGTCAAACAACGCCAACACCCAATCCTCAGTCACGATGCGGCGTGTGCCTCCCTGGGGATCGCCCGCGAACAGTTCCACCCCGACACCAGACACAACCACCTTTCCCGTTGGCTGTATCTCGATCTTCACCCCCGGTCCATGCTGAATTATCAGACTGCCCAGCGGATGTTCGGGCACGACATAACCATCCGCCAACACGGCGTCGATGTAGGGTTGACTCGGGTCACCCCAGTAAAACCCCAGCCGAACCACAGTTCCAATCGCCGGTAGCGCGTAAACACCGCGACCAGGACCGCCCCACACCACAGGCAACTCCACATCGCAGATGACAGGCATTTCCGCGTCAACGCCACCCTCGCGTGTCAGCGGCTGTACGTCCACCGAGTAACGTGCGTTCATGGCGTCCACCATTCCGCCGCCCGAGTGCACCGCGACAACCCGCGCTTTGCGCGCCATCATCCACGGGAGTTCACGTGGCCGTGCGGCCGCCAGCAATTGCTCGACGACCTCACTCAAACCTGACGCCATACCACCTCCGTGCGTGCGTGCGGCCAAACCGAATGAGTCACACGGTCCACTTGCACTATTTCAGGACCAAAAAAACCCAGATCGGACACGATCATGTGTTCAGAATGCCGCACAGGCAGACCCACTGTCACGACCCGGCCCGTGCTGTTGGAGTTTTGCGGCGGTTCCATTTCGATCACGTTTTCGTCGCGCTCCAACATGTGCAGGTCGAAGCTCAGTGCGCGCGAAGATTTGGTCGAGGCACCTATATATAATGAAGCATCCACATCGCACCACAGATCCCACCCGCCAATGCCCCAGCTTTGCATCATCGTCCGGAGCGCCACCAACGCAGTAGTTGCAGCCAGCACCACCTGTTTTTTGGGTGGCAGTGCCGATAATTGAATCAGCGCTTCGGGTTGAAGCGTCACGCCAGCGGCCGCGGCGATAGACTGTGCCACGACAACAGCATTCGCGGGCGAAAAGGACGACGGCACCGCCTTGGCGGTACTCAGCTTGAACATACCCGTGTCCTTGGCCTCCAAGGCCAGGGTTACACCTGTAACACACCGCGTCATGATGCCGCGGAACACCACCCACTCACCGTGTTCGCGGTACCCAGACCGGATTTCGATTTCTGTGCCATCGGTTATGCTGATTTGACCATCGTGATTGTCGATCTCGACTCGTGCCACATCGAAGGGTTCAAGCCTGGACGAAACAACCCGCCAGCGTGTAGGCGTCCACTCAATACCACCGGCGGAAACAGTGCTAATAGGCGCAATGTACTCAATATCCATCACAACCCCACCGCGGAAAACACGTCCTGTTCGAACGTGGGCACATCAACTCCTTTCGGCAGAGTGGTGTATAGCATATCGGCCGCTGCCAGCTTGCCGGTGGCCGCCTTTGCAGCCCAGCCCACCGCCGCCGTTAAGTTATTCGATGCGCCACCTATCTTTTTTGCAACATTCAACGCGGACGCCGGAGCCGCCGCCAACCCCTGTGTGATGGCGCCCCCCAGGCTCCACACCTTGGCCTTTGCCTGTCGCTCACGTTTGACCACCACCGGTCGCCACTCCACGAACTCCAGTTCCGCGCTGGCCGAATCGTCTTGGTTAGATGCGCTCACTCGCAGTGTCTTAAATAGCACTTCACGAAGGTTTAACGCTGACGTTAACGGGTGCGCAA
The DNA here is from genome assembly GCA_013360285.1 of Myxococcales bacterium. Classification (GTDB taxonomy): domain Bacteria; phylum Myxococcota_A; class UBA9042; order JABWCM01; family JABWCM01; genus JABWCM01. The sequence goes on along the minus strand of JABWCM010000052.1, from coordinate 19,842 downwards.
TCTCATACACATACGGCTTTGCGTTCTTGTCTGCCTGTTGAAAGAGACTGGCGATTTTCCGGGCAGCGGTGGCCGGATAACCACCTGCCGTATCTGGCAGCAACAACAGTCGCAGAACCAGCTTCATATCATCCCAGCCCTCGGGCAGCTTGGCCGCGCCCGAGCGACCGGAGCGCTGGACACGATCAATCCGCAGGTCACCCGACAGTTCCAGTGATTGGTATATCCCTGGAATGGGCTGCCCGTTTAGGGACACTTCGCTTGCCTCGCTGATATCCACCAGGACGTTGACGTTCGCCATATCACCCACCCGTCGCGGTCACAGCCTCAGACAGCCGCCGCCCCAACAATCGGGTCAGCTCGTCTTCGTCCATGGGTTCGGAATTGTGGATCTCGATGCGGTCGATTCGTACCGACTTGTCAATGGCTCCGGCAGGTTTGCCGCTGAACGTCGGCACATTTACCAGATTGGCACCATCCGGCATTGCGGGCTGCAAGCCCATTCCGTGCTCTTGCAACAACGCTTCGCGCTTACGCTGTTTTTGTTCGAAGTTGGTCCTGTCCCACAGATCGCGGTCAAATTCATCTTTGAACACGCTGCTCAGGATGGCCTGCTTGGCGGTGTTTCCGCCCATCGCCTCGGCAACCATTTGTTGTTTGAACTTTGCGTCACTCTTGAGCCGATTTGCCATTTCCGGCCCGACCTGCACAAATCGATTGGTTTGCCCCGTCAGGTCCTCCCACTTCAACGCCACATAGGCGATGGCCGCCGCAAGTCCGATCAGCGCTGCGGTGAGCCAACCCACCGGGGTTGACATGAACGCCACCCCAGCAGCGATGGCCTTTTTGGCCATGCCCCACAAGGCAGTACCGACGCTGACGATGTGGCCACGGAGTTTGGCAAGCACCGGAAAGCCTTCGGCCCACTTTGCTTTGAGCCACGAGTACGCCTTTCCCATTGTAGCCACAGCTTGAATTGTGCGCCCGATGCCCGAAGTAAACATGCCAAAGAACATCATGGCTGGACCCAGAAGCGACATGATGGCTGTGCCGATGACGAGCACCTTTGCTGCCAACGCCGCCAACGCCGGGTGTGCCTGCACCCAGGACTTGAATCGCTCCAGCACATTGATGACGGTTGGTTGTAGAGCCTCCAGCGTTGGCATCAATTGCGTACCGATTTCTGCAGTGGTGTTGTCGATCTGGTTGCGCATCTTGGCCAGCGCGCTGGATGTGGTGGCCTCCAGCAGTTCCGCCGCTGTTGCCGCCGCTCCTGTGCTGTTTTGCACCCCCGCAAAGCCCGCTTCCAGCGCGTTTACGTTGTTGGTCAACAGCGCGATGGCACGCAACCCCTCATCGCCGAACGCTTCCCGGAACGCTTCCTGCACATCAATCATTTTTGTGGTGAGTTTGCCTGTGGATTTTTCGGCGTCGTACATCGCGGCGGTTGTTGCTGTCGAAAGTGGGCCGTACAGGTCGGTGATGTGTTTGAGCGTTCGCACCAAATCCATTTCGCCATCGGCTGTCCGCATCACAGAAAAGCCAAGGTCTTTGCTGGCGGACGACATTTTCGACAAGACCTGCGCCAATGCGGTTCCGGCCATCGAGCCTTGGAGGCCCGACGAATTGAGTTGACCCACCGCCGCAGACAACTGGACTATGTTGAGTCGTGCCATCTGCGCTGCAGGTACACCGTATTTCAACCCTTCGCCCAGTTGTTGTAAGTTCGACAACTGGAATTGCTGCTGGGTTTTTGCCAGCACATCCGACAACCTGGTCATTTCGCCCTGAACATCAGCCGCTTTGTCGCCCATCGTATTGTATACCACCGCCAGCAGATTCGCTGCGGCGATATTGTCACCGAGCGCACCCTTGGCCAGCGTCAAGGCTGCCTTGGTGCCGGCGATCGCTTGCTCTTCGGCTAGACCGGCCGACGACATCTGATAGGCTGCATTAAGGAAGTCAGCCGCACTTTGCGAGTGTTGTTCACTCCATGCGATAGCGCTTTTGCGCGCGCGCTCGGTTGCATCCGCGACGGACCCCATCGTCGGTACCATCACTGTAGACAGTGCCGCGGCCGCGTCTTCCTGCTCCATCATGGGTTGCAACGCCGCTGCAATTCCGGCGCGCATTCGGCCCGCCGCATAATCCACAGCTCCCCCCGCGACCGCCGCGCTATCCCCCGCAGCGCGCAGTCTTTCGCCAACGCGGGTGATGTTTCCGAGTGTGGCGACCGACTTCAGCATCTTGCCAACTGGCCCAGTAAGCCGGTCAACTGCCGAGAACACAAGACTGAGTTTCATGGCTGTGGCGGACATGGCTCACCTCGAAAACGATTTGCCGATTGCGTTGATGATGATGCGTTCCAACAAATCACACTGCTGTTGATACAAAAACAGGGCGCGGGCAGCGGCCTCGATCCACTCCGTGTCATCCAGTTTCTCTGGGTCCAATCCCATTGTGGATTGGATGTGTGCATCCATCTGAGCAAGCGCATCCGTTGTAATCTGGTCGCGACGATCTACAACGGCCGTGCTGTAAAATTTGCGGCGGTACCGATTATTTTATCCAACCCATTCATGAGGCTGGCAGCCAGCATTGGCATGTCACGGAACAGTCCGTCCAGTTCCGCCCGACCTGGATGCAGCGTGATATCCAAAAGCAAGTTTTGGTTGGCGGCGGTCAGATCGTTTTGGGCGTGCTTTGCGAGTCGGTTGATTTCCACTCTTGTCGGCTTTCGCACAACAAATCTTGTTTCTGCTATGGTCGGTATATCCGCACAATCTTCACGACACAACTCATAGATCGATCCATGTTGCGCTTTCCATTCATTCACCTTGGCTTCCAGATCTTTCGCGTTCATGTGATGCTCCTATATCAACTCGGCAAGGCCAGCGGCGCCCCATGCGATTTCGTGACAAATAAATTCCAAATCAACCGTCGCAGCCTCCATGTTTTGGCTGTTCGATGTGGATCGTTTGGTGAATACGCACCCCTTTAACGTGTCTGATACCGGCGGTTTATCTGGGTTCGCGTAGGTCACCGTTACTGGTATGGGGTTCAGGTCGTACAAGCCACCCTTGCCCAAAGTTGCGGCCGCGGCCATCATCCCCTCGTACGCTTCACGATGCAGCGTCACCTTACCTGCTGCCGAGTAGTTCCCCCGCGCATACCCCACTGGCTTGCGTCCCTTTCCGTAGACCTGTTTTTGCTCCGCTTCATCCGAGTAATCAATGCTCGTGAAACTAGGAATCGGCATGCCGGCCATCCCCAGATCAATACTTGCCCAGTCATACATGCGGCCGTTGATTTTGAACGTCATGATGCCTCCGGTAACTCAAATCCGAGTGTTGCGTTGATGTAGTTCATGTATCCTACCGGCACAATCTTCACTTCCACTTCGATGGTAGATGTGCCGACAATGTTTTGTCCCTCGGGGATCACCACGCGACCACTCACGATCTCTTTGTCGGCCGCCATCTGATCTAGCGGCGCTTCCAGCACGGCTTGAAAGCGGGCCAAACTCGCCGATGATGCGTCCGGTTGAAGATCTACTTCATCTTGCAGAAACGGGATGGCTGCCTCCCGTACCAACCGCAGCGCCTTATCCATCACACGTCGGTTCATTACATATTTGTAATCGCTCGTGATGACAGCCATGGTGCGAGGCAGTGTTACATACATGCCCACCGCGGTTTGTGCATTGATGAATGTGCGAAACGTAACATATCGCGCATTGTCGAGCTGTTCGATTTGAGCGTCCGTCAATGCCGCTGCGTGGCCCAATACTGATTTCAACGCACCATCCTGAACGCGGCCTGGTGAACGCTGCACAGGCAACGACGACAACCGACCACAATACACACCAGCACCGTTGCGTTTGCGAGAGATCCCCAAAATGGGGTCCTGGACCGACAACCATCCCGCGACAACCGACACGCGCGTGTCTGCGAACGATGCCGCATCGCCCAGCACATTGGTGATCCATGTCGATGTTGGAGAAGACAGCTTACGACCCTCACACACAAAATGAATCCATCGCTTTTGCCCTTCCGCTGTGCTCGCCTTGGATGCACAGGACGTCCAGAACGTAGAATCGGATGCCCCGACCACATGAACAAACTCATATGCGTAAGGAGAATCCAGCAACGCGTCGATGCCGGCCGCTGCTCCACCCACATTCATTTCGGGGGCGGTGGTGGTGGCTGTCAGTTGGTTGCCGGCGGCGAACGTGCCGGAAAAGGTCAATGTGATGCCGGTGTTGTCGATGACGAACGTGCCCCCACTGGGAACGGTGAACGGACCCACGAACGAAGCACCGCCGTTCAGGCTGTATTCGAACGTCGCTTCGTTCAGCGTGCCGGCTTTGATGATACGCACAATCAGATCGAACGCATCATACGCTCCTGCGCCGCCCACGCTTGGCGTAAGTGTACCCGTTCCGGTGTATGATTGGCTGCCGATACTCCCCAGCGTCGCCGGCGCCACCGAGTGCGCAATGATCGACTTCGCACCATTCATCAAACTATCCGCACACGCGTTTGCCAGCGGACCATAGCCCAACAACGTTCGCACATCATTGAGCGACCCGATCACAATGGGGTCGTCGGTTGCGATGGATGCAACCCCCACCTTTGCATGAATCCCTTCGGCAGTTACAGGGAGCGCGCCCAACTGGAAATCCAGCGCAGAAACGGCTACGTCAGGTAACGGCATGATTATTTCTCCTGATACAGTGGTCCGTTAAGGAATTCTTGCACCTTTTGTGCATGCTCTTCCTGGGTCATGGTTTTGCCGGGTGCCCACCCTTTTGCTGCGGCTACTCCTTTTGCGACCCAATTCGGCAGCGCTTTGTCGTCATTCCCGATCTTGATCGCTTTTGGTTTGAGTGCTTCCGGCTTCAGTTCTTCCGTCTGCGGTTCCATTTTTTCATCGAGCTCCGCTATTTCTATTGTCATTGTTCCACCTCGCCTGTTTCGTCCAACTCTGTTGCCAGCGCATATTCCGTGTCCTGGTAAACGCCCCCGCTTAGGGTGATTTGCAGGATACATTCGGTGCGCTTGGACGTCTTCGCTTTGTCCTCATGCCACTCCGATTGCCCTGCTTGAATACCCACCCAATTGTCTTGGGCATCCTTGAAGCCATACCCCACCGCGGAAAAGAAACCGCTGATGTAGTCACTTACCGCCGCGTCGCTATCCCCCACCACCGCGATCATCACATCCAACTCGCGGCGCCACAACCGGCGGCGATAAACCCGTTTTCGGGGCAGATCATCCGTCAACCACCAGCTTACTTGCATGCCATCCGCCTTGATGCGCTCGTCTGCCATCCGAAAGTGGATGACCGCCCGAGGTACCAACTTTGTGTCCGTTAGAGCCGCCGCCCCATCGAATACGCGCTTTTCGGGCACGCCAGCGGCGGTCAGCGCGGACACAATGTGGTTTTTTGCTTCCACCAACATGCATCACAAACCTTTGAGTCGCTCCATGATGATCTCTTTCATTTCGCGCACATTGCGTTCGTTCACCCCTAGGTACTGTCGGCGTGGTGTCAGCACCCGTTTCCCTTTGCGGTACCCAAAATTGTGTCTGGCTGCATACACGACGTTGGTTCCCACTTCCACCTTGTCGCTGGTCGCCCGATAGGTAACACTGTTTCTCAGTCGACCCGTTTTCAACAACGGTTTTCGGTTGTTCTTCTTGCCGCTGCCCTCAACAAACCGTCCGTCGGCACCGCGCTTGATGCCCGCGCTTTTCAGCTTGGGCCATTTGGCGCCACCAGGCTCAATCCCCTCGCGAAACCGCCTTCGGGTTTCGGCGATCATGTACTCGCCCAATTCCTCGTGCAACTCTTGGAGATCCAAAAATGCCAGCTTGGCCAGTTTACGCTCCGCTTGCTTCCATGCGCCGCTTAAATCGATCTTAAACCCACGCATATCAATACCCCGCCAACCCGTCTTCACTGAACAACTTAGGCCGGGATACCACAGCTGTTAGTTGCTCCGACGGCTCCGGTGTTGCGGCGCTGGTTGGGATGTGTGCGTCCCCTTTCGATACATCCGTCAACCACCTCACCGCGTCGCGGTAACGTTTGCCGATAGGGGTATCCGCATCCTCTTCCACAAACCCCCGCCGCACCAACAATAAGTAGGCAGCAATGTCGGCGGTTTTCCACCGCACCACGTCAGGAGTGGGACTAAACGGAGTGGCATATCGGCCACCACAATATGAATCCACCTCCGCACTTGCGCGGACACACACCGTCTCCACAACACCCCAATCTGGTTCATCCGCGTCAGGCTCGGTTGCCGTTTGAGCGACCAGTGCTGCGTTCAACACATTTTCGACATCGTCTTTGCTGCAATAGGCCATGGGGTCCTTAAAGAGTTTATAAAGCGTTTAACGCCCCGGTAGAGACACTTTAACTCTACCGTCCATGCCAAGCTATGGCTTTGGCTTTGAGTTGTCTCCTGTGGCGTCTCCCGGCTTTGTCGGCTTGGCTGTTGCCAAACCGCGTTTGACCAGGTCGTTGGCGCATTCGTCCGAGAAAGTATGTTCCGTTCCCGCCGCACACACCTTCCCCCCACACAGCACGGCTTCCTTCAGTGTTACGGTTTTCATGCAACGGCTCCCTTGAACAGATATCCTGCTTCTGATGCGGTGATCACGGCTGCGAAAATATCCGACGCGACCACGATCTTGCTCTTGGCACCCGGATCAAAGTAGGTCTCCACCAGTGGTCGACCCTTCTTGTGCAACGTATAGCCGAACGCGGGTACACCCAATCCCTTGTTATCTTTGGGCACAACAGCCAACACCGCGTCATTGCCCCACACATCACTCATCGTACCGGCATCGCTGGACTTGATGGCCTTACCTACCCACACTTCGTCGACGTCGAAGATGGTGGCCAGAAGCTCTTCCGTGATGACGCCCTTTTGGGAGTACTTAATGCGGTCGATGATGGTAGGATGACTCTTGAGCGCCTTGAACACTTTCGGGCCAATAACCAACACATTCGGGTAACGCCCCACCTTGCCGCGGATGACTTCCTTCGCGTCGTCGATAGCCACCACTGGCAACGATGTAGCCGACGGGTAGTTGCTCCAACGATCATCCGCGGCAACATTGACATAGCTACCAGCGCCATAGCTGGCAGTCGCCGTGACCAACGACGCCACCTTTCTCTCGTGTGTCAGATTGATGATCCCTTGTGCTGTTTTGGTGGCCACTTCATCGGTGTCCAGTGCTGAATCCTCCCGTTCACGCTCATCGGTGGGGACCTCAATGGACTCCTCTTCCATCACAAACGGGATCGAATCGTGCCCCAAGTCCACCCGCACGGAATTAGTTCGGATGGCCCGCGTGGTGTTGTATTCCTTGAACGCACTCTTGTCGTAGCGAGGGATTTTGCCCCCCTCCTTGTCGTGGGGAATGTTCGGCAACAGTCGGTGGGCCACCAAATCGGCCTGCTGATACCCCTGCGCAATGGTTGTCAGTACCGGATCGACGATCCGTTGTTGTGCTAATGTGTTCGGCATGTTTCGCTCCTTTTAGCCCGGGATTAAGAGTACTTCAATGTTGTCGCCGTCGGCGCCGGCTGCGGTGATCGCACGTCCGACTTTTGCACCCGCATTCAGCGTGATCACTTTGCCTGCCGTTCCGACTTCCACCGCAGCACCCGCGGCAATCGCCGCGCCTGCTGTCACGATGGCCACACCCAACACCATGCACGGAAAGTGTTCATCCAGTGCCGCGTCTGTCGTGCTCGCACCCAGCGCCACAGCGCCGGCACCCGCGTGCTGACCGTTGTAGCCAACCATTCGTTTTCCTACGACTGCTGCACCGGCTTTGACCGTGCGCGTCAAGATATCTCTGTACGTTGCTGCCATGTTGTCGCACTCCTTATACCAACCGAATGGCTTGTTCGTAGGGGACCTTGTGCGCCCGGACATATGCCAAGGCACGTTGATGGCGCACGAGACGCTCTTGATTCACTTGGCCCTCGCGGTACTCGGAAAAGTCTTCCACATGTACATCTGGGTCGGTATCGCGCCCGGCGATAGAGCCCAGCACCACTTGTGGTGGTAGCGACTGCAAAAAATCACGCATCCAGTTCGCCTGAGTTTGTTTACCACCTGCAAAATCCACCGTTGTTGTGGAATCCAGCATCGCCAAAAAGTCCACCACACCACGGTCGCGCTGTGCAGGGGTGAGTCGGCCCTCTTTGACCTGCTCTTCCACGAATCTCTTGATTTCAACAATCCGGCGCTGATTCTCCGCTGCTGCGAACTGCGCCTCCGCGGTTTTGGCACGTTCTTCCGCAGACTGCTTCTCCGCTTCCAATTCAGCAATACGTTGTTTGAGTTTGTCTTCCTCGTTCATCCTTTCCTCCGCATGGAACTCTAAATCCATGTTGTCTGCTTCAAAGTGGATGGGTTTTAGTCCCTCTACCGCCGGCGGTGCAGCGCCCAACAACCCCACGTGGCGCAACTGCCACCCTTGTTTGGTTTGCCGCAACCGCACGCTGACATTCTTCCATCGCCCTTGGTTGACCAGTTCTTGCAAACCGCCTGCCACTTCCCGGAACGTCACCAGCAACTTGTCTCCAACTCGCCGGATCCGATCAACCCAGCCATATGCTGGATCATCCGTCTTCGGGTGGCCCAACACAAGCGGCGCGGTATAACCGTCCGCTGCGTGGTTACGTACGATTGCATCCAGGTCCTCATTTCCAAACGTACCCTGAGGATAGGTGCCCGCGCGGAACACCTCAAACCACTTTTCACTCATGATGCTTCAATCCCTCCGGCCACGGTCGTGTGCCTGCAAGCATTTCGTCCAGATACCACCACCAATGTTCGGGTGGGTGGGGGCGTAACCCAATGGTCTGACGCCGTTCATCCCCTTCTGGATACTCAAACGAACCCACCAGGGCCACCAACATGCTTGCTGTTTTGATCACCGCCAAGTCCAATGCCCGAGCCTCCGCACTGTCACTCAGTCCAGCATCATGAGCCTCGCTTCGTCTGAGTAGGGTATGAATCACCCACGTGTCGCCGGCAAACGGCGCCCGTTCACTGGTCAGCCCGTCCAGGTAGCGGGCCGCAGCCGCCATTGCATTGAGTAGTTCCGAGTCGTGGCTCATAACCTCACCTTACGCAACCCCGACCAGTTGCGGTTTTTGTTCATGTGACCGTCGGTGTATCCATCGTGCACCCCCTGAATACGATCCTCGCTGGGGTCATAGACGATACCCATGTTTTGCAGCTTCCCCACCTTTGATCTCCTGAACAGATATTGCACACCGCGGTTTTTATAATAGTACACATGGATATCGTTGGGGTCGCGGAGGATCTCTTCGATGATACCGTCTTGCCACTCCATTGCCGCATCCACGTTGAGGTTCATCGCTTCGGCAAATTTCTCGGCGTCCTCCGTTCTTTGCTTGGACGACGCCCAGCGTTCCGCAACGGCACCGTCGCCGCGCGCAGTTTTCCCTAGGTGTTCCGGTTTGGCGCCAAAGCCGGACAACACATCCGCCGCCACGTCAGGCGATGACTGCCCCATGGCTTCCCTTAAGGGTTGGCGCACCAACCTTTCCGGCCACTTTCGCAGGTCCGGTACGAATTTGGCCGAGGCCGGATTGCTCGCAAATCCCGAGTCCGGCACCACATTCAATGGCTTGCCGTCCACCTCGTGGGTTTTGGCCAAAAACTCCCGTCCGGACTCTACTTTTATCCCTCTTCGTTCCGCCTCCCGGTCACTTAATGAGTAGACGCTACACCGGCAGCGATGGCCGTTTGGCGGATACCACGTCTGCCAAATCGCGTCGTCGGCACGAAATGCCTTTTGATCCATCGCCTTGTGTGCCGGCCTGGTTGCATCATCATCGATTGCATCGTAGACCCAGATCGGGCGACGCGCCAACACAGCCGGGCGCGTCATTTGCTGGTGTCGACCCACGGCATAAGCGGTTTGCACGTTGTTCCGGAAAATCGTTTCCGCTTGGCGTGGGTGCAGCGCATCCATTCCGGATTCCGCCAAGAGCCGATTTGCCGATCTGCGGAACTCCACCACCGTTGTGCCTTCGGTCAACGCGGCATCCAATTCTGCTTGGAGCCGTGCGAGCAAACCCAGCTTGGCCACACCAGAAATCGCGAATGCCGCGGCCCGATCCTCGTCGGCCAGTTTCTTCCATTCCGCTTCGGTCAGCGGAATACGGCCTTTAGCAAACGTGATCGCCTCGTCGAACGGCAAGGCTTCAAAAATAAATCCGAATCCGCTTCCACCAAAGTCTTTCTGGTCCGAAACCGCAAGCATCCCGTTCAGCCGGGCCGCAAAACGAACTCGACCTACCAAGTCACTCCCCCCCGCAAACTGCGACCACCATCCTGACACATCCGGTGGCAACTGTTCCGCGTTTGCCAATGCGGTATCGAGGTTGCGCCGCCACCATTCAAACTCGTTCGACCACGCCAACACCGCTGCACGAACCAGTGCATCCAAAGCGTCTTGTGGGTCGTCGGCGTCAGAGGCAGCAAAGCTCTGCTCCGGTTCGACCGAACCCAGCATCGGCTCGTCTCCCTCCCGGGCCGGAATGCCGGTCTTTTTGAGCACATAGGATAGCGGAATCGGTATTTTTGCTGCCGCTGCGTCTTTGAAGAACGTGACCCACGTTGTCGGCACCGTTTCTTCTTCAAAGAAGTAAAACTCCGGCGGCTTGGCGTCAGCCACATTGATCTCAGTAATCCAACGGAACAACCGGTTCATCGCGGAACGAACCAACTTCTTGTCTCCGTTGGCAATGTCCGCACGCACATCATTGTGTACCTTCGCTGCGGCAAACGACCCTTCTCTCACTTCAGTGGTCAGGGTTTGCCCCAAGATCGCCTTGCTGATCTCTGCGTTGGCAGCCTCCGTTAACGACGCGTAAACCGTCGTTGAAGATGCCGCATGCCCCGAAACCGTTTCGACTGTCGAACCATCGGGTATCCGTAAAATACCATCGGCAACCGCTTGCTCCAACGCCGCATCAAACGCCTTTTGTTCCGCAGCACCGGCACCACGGCGTAGTTTACCGATCAATAAGGGCATACCGTATTTTTCGGCAAACACCACCCAGTACTTCCACCCACCGCGCTTGAATGTATAGGGCCAGAAACACGACGACAGCGCCGCTGTACCATAAGGGTTGTCCGCCGTAGGGTTTTGTCTTGCATCCAGGATCTTAAAATCCGAAACAAACTCCCCCTCGAACATGTTGCGTTTGGTCAATACACGTAGGCGACCATCTGCGTCGTATACAAATCTTCGCCTTGGCCGATCCGTTAGGTTTGCCGGCACGATCATCCCCCCGTCCTGCGCCCACTCCACTTCCAGGTAGGTACGGCCATGCAGTGGACCATCCAGCAGCAACCTAATCAGATCCCACGCGTCCAGCCACGACAACACGTCCCTGCATAAATCCGCAGCGCGCCGGTCCGAACGACGTTCGGTTGCCGGCCGTGCGCCCCATTCACACGCCAACACCACACCCTTGCGGCTTTGCACCACCGAGGTGACATGTGCATCACATAGTATATCCTCGAACGCCTCGTCGGTTTTGCCCAATCGCCGCAGTACCCGATCCGGGTTGGGCAGCACCCCCATCTGCGCAAAATGCAATGGGTCGGTTTCTCTTGGCGCCACCGAGGTGTACAGCGTTGTCACATCGATCTTAGTCATACCCCTCCAATAGATCCCGGGATCGTATTCGTTGCCAACGGTCCGCCACCACAGCAGGTTGCGATATCTCATGTTCGGAGTGTTCAGCCCCCCCGCTCAACTGTTCCGCCAAATACGAACTCAACATAGCAAAACCAAAGTGATTCGCCACGGCAGTTACATAACGTTCCACCGTGTTGCCCCGCGCGTCCTCGGTGCGCACCTTCGTGAGTCGCTTGAGGTGCTGATCCACCAAATCTAAGATCGGCGCTGACGCCGCATCGTTTGTCGGCAACAAAAACAGCGGGGGCTCCGCAGCGACCGCCGACGTGAAATCGTCAAGCGCCGCATCCCGGCCGACCGTTGCGCGGTAAAACACCTTCCCATAATGTTCATCCTCGTGCTCTTCCGGCTCCGTAGCATCGCCGGAAAAATCCAACAGCCACGTTGCATTAGGCCGCGCGTAGGCCAACCGCCGCGATTCCGTGCGCAACGGTTTGCTATCCACCACCCGCGCCACCACGCCGAGGGTTGTATCCAAATGTTCAATCCGCTCCACCATCGAATCCGAATCCATTTCCTCGAAGTACACATAGCGCCGGCGACCGTCCGGCAACACCTCGTGGCACGCATAGTGCACCAAATCGCCACAGTCCGTGCCCGAGTACCGCGGCAGTGACCCCGGCGCCAACGCCATGGCGTAGGGTTCCATCCGGCAACGCATCAACACTTGATCGGTAATGGGTTGCAGATCTCCCCCATCCGGCATGGCCAACGACGAACATCGAAACTTCGCCATTCGACTGCGTTTCGATTTCGCGCGGTCCCACTTCTTCATCACCCCACCCAGTGCTACCGCGGGAACTATCAACTGAGGGATGCGATAAGAGTAATGGCGCTCCTTTTCCCGCCCCGCAACCCTCGCCACCCACCGCCCCCCCGTCTCCACATCATAGGGTTTGCGGCATTTCACGCACACCCGCGCCCATTCGCCACCCACCTTTTCGATGCACGCCGGAAACAGCTCTTCCAGCACCTGGTCATCCTTGCCGCAGGCTGGGCACTTCACGCTCCAAACGTATTGACAGCCGCGTTGATACCGCTCGTCAATCCCTGCACCCTGCACCATCCCCACCGAAATGCCCAATTGCAACCGCAACTTGGACGCGTCGATACGGTCCGCCGACCACTCCAGATTGGCGCCGGAAATCAGGTCCGCCTCATCGTAAATCAGTACGTCCGCCTGAATACTGATCGCATTCGTGACGGTTTCCAACCCCAGGATATACACCCACCGACCTGCCACCGAATGCAGGTTTTTGTTGCTCACCTCACGGCCCGAACCGGTGCCATCGGCACGATTCGCCCGCATCCACCCACTTCGCGCAACCATCGGCGCAAACCGCGTGTCGCTGAACCGGTCCGCTAATTTATCGTTGGGTAAAAAATAGATAACGTTTTGTCCCCATGCCGGGAGCGCCCCGGCGAATCCGCACATCAGCGTCGATTTGCCGATTTGTGCACCCGCCAACACATCCAGCGACACGTCCTGGATCCCACGCTGCACCACGTCGTTGAGCTGCGCTGCGATAGGCCGCCACACCTCGCGACCCACAAACGAAAACGCCTCGCCACGATCGCTCGTGACCTCACGCTCGAAGAACTCTGCCACCGTTTTAGGTCGCTGTGCTCCGGCTGGCAATAGGCGTTTTGCGTCCCAGCTCATCATCACGCTGCCTGCTCCTCTTCCATTTTGCCGCGCAGCCAGGCTTCCAGCCCAGCCCACAGCTCGGGTTGATCGCGTGACAACTCCGCACGCAACTTCGACTCGATTTCCTCGTACGCCGCTTTGCGTGCTGCGGCCTTGGTTTGGCGCAATTTCTCAATCCCAATGCGCGATGACGTCACCCCCTGCAGCACTCGGGCCAAATCCACCAGAGCCGCAGGGCAGGATTCTTCCCGTGGCATGTCACGCAGCACTTCCAGCGCCCGCTTTTGCAGCAGGTATCCCGTCATATCCGCCACTTCGTGCCCGGATTCTCCACCAAATTCCTTGGCAAACGCCCGGGCTTGTAAGCGCGTCAACTGGCTCTCTTCCCAAGACGCCAAAAACTCCGCATGGAACCGACCCCACGCCGAACGTGAAAAGGTGTACCCCAAACGCTGCGCCCAATCACACACCTGATCCACCGTCCATCCATCCAGACCGATGTGCGCCATCGCTTCATCCAAGTGATCTGCTTGCATTTCTGTGCGGATTCGGCTGCGTTTCATGTGCTCGACCCCGGCAACAACACCCCCGGATCGGTCGCAATGGACCGCTCCACCAGGTCTTTTCCCTTCACCGTCAATCGCGTGATGCACACATCCTCGCCAAGCACCTGCGCACGTGTTTGGTTCACGTAGCCCTTCTCCTCCAAATACACGATCTCCACCTCAATACGCGACGGCGCCACCTCAGGAAACACCGGTTGCAGCGCCAGCGTCAGATCGTTGTTCTCCACGCCGTTCGGGTACGCCTTGTCCAGTGTGCGCATCATCCAGCCGCGTAATCGCTTACTCTCGGTTGCCCTCTCGCCCGCCATTGGTTTCCCTCAGTTGATCTAACTTGGATTCGATCTGGTTTAGATTGGCCGTGATCGCCTCAAGGCGTTTATCCAAGCGCGCCTCGGCGTTTAAGTACGCCCCCATCGGAACAAATTTCTGCGACAACCTTTCGATGATCTCTGCCGTTGCCGTCTTAATCGCTGCCTCCGCACGCGCACGATCCTCCGTCGCAACCAGCTCCAACCGATGCAGCTTCTGTTGCGTTTCGTTACACGCCGACTCCATTCGCTCCACGCGCGATTGTAATCCACGAAAGTGAGTCAGCACGAGACTGAGCACACCGGTCACTACCAGCGGCAACACATACTTCAAAATCTCCAACGCAGTTTCCATGCTCGGTCCCGTGCTTCCCTTTAAGCGTTCACTCAGTGCTCCGGACGGGATGCCCCGACGCCTACAGACTCCGTTGCACAAGCTACACCGTCCTTTGGCGATGCCGGCAAGACCTCCTCACCTGCCACCGCCGGTTCGGGACCGGCACGTTGCGCATCCGATACCGACGCAATCACCGCAGCCAAGTTCGCGCTGGCGTTCACCACCGGCGCCACAGCTCCGATGATATCCACCAGGGTTTCCACGGTCGTTGCATACTGCTTGTCCGTAGCCACAAAGTAAGACTGAACCTCACCCCATGCCTCCGGTGTCATCGCTACATACGTTGCACCCTCGTGTTCCAACTCCAACGTGGTCACACTCGGGGGTTCGATCTTTGCAATGCCGGTCTGTGCAGTTGCACAACCCGGCAGCGCATACAACAAAAAACACAACATCAAAAAAACGCACTTTGCCATCACACGATATCCTCCTTTGTCAGTGTCAGGGGCATACGCCCATTGCACCCGACAAGGATGACTCAACGGCAAAGTCCTCGCAATCGTTGGTTTCTAACTGTGGGCTGGGGTTATTTCTGGGGATTCTGCGAGATTGGACTGGGGATTTGTGCGCTCACTATAACCACGGGCGACCATCTTTTTCAAGGACTCAATGATCCGACTCGCATCGGATTGGGTCTGTGGCCACCCCTTTCGGATTTGCCGACGGTTAAACCCAGCCTGACGAGCCGCACCCCAACCCAGTTTTCCATATAGTTCCTGGATTTTCACTTGTTGCGCGGGCGTCACGACCTCGTACAACGCGCACGCGACGTATCGCTTGCGTGCAGTACTGACGAATCCCAGTTCTTCGCAGCGCCGCAACACCGCCTCAAATTCAGCAAACGTCAACTCTTTTGCGGATACCTTGCCGCCATACACTTTGAGCAAGTCCCGCCACACTTCTTCTTCCAACTTCAGTTGTTGCCGTGCAACCGCCAACACCGCCAGGTGCTTGCGGCTTATCAGCTCCTCTCGGGTTTGAACCTGCTGCATGCCACATCCCTCGCTGCAATGTTGGTTTTCGTACTCCCCGTGTGCGTCCAGTGGCATTTCGCATGCACGCTTTCTGCATGAGGGTACGTGCGCACCATAAAATAACGACAATCCCCACATGACTTCTCGCCGGATTCCGCTGTTCGCCGTTCGCTGCCGTCCGGCCTCGGGCGCTGCGACCCTTTATGCCGCGGACCACCAAACGTTCGGCGCTCCACGGTTGTGGGTGCGCCACCGAATAAAGAGGGTTGTGTAAACTTCATGACTCCACCGCCTCCTCCGCTGCCTTCACAACGTTGGTTTCCCACCATGCTTTGTCTTTTACCCGTCGAATGCAACCCAGCATCGACAGTTCCTCGTCCGTCAACTTGGCCAGCTCGGTTTTGTCCGGTGCCTCCTTGGTGATCACGCAGCCAAACAAACCGCGTTTCTTCAGGCTTTCTACCACCATCCCCCAGTTGATCCGAGTGCGCACCCCAATGGAAGTTGCGCGACGAAATCCAACCCGACCAAAGTTCAACTCCCGTGTCCGATCCTCTTCGAATTCATCCTTGTGCAGCATCAAGAACTCTTCGATTTCCGCACCCAACCGCTTCATCGTATCCAGCATCGGCTCTGTATTTACAGCCAAGTCCGCCTTGATGCGGTCGATCTGCTCGTTGGCCAGCGCCTCGTGCTCCTGCACCTGCCGTTGCAACCGAGCCAACTCCGACAGGTTTTCGTCCACATCAAACATCGAACTCAATGGACATTCCGACTGTTTACCTCTTGCCATGTTGACCTCCTCGAATCGTTGCCATCACTTCTTTCACCACCGCATTCACAGAAGAATTGTACTTCTGTTGCTTGGGTGGTAGGGGTAACTCTGGTTGCGGCGGTGGCTGTGCCATGTTCGCGTCAGCGAACGCAACTCCTTGTCTCGACCACGCCGCAACCAACTGCAAGCAGCATCGGCACACTTCACGCCGACCGTGTTTTTCGATAAGTTTCTGCAACTCTACCATCACGTCGGATGGCGTTTGTCCGGGCGTACTCACGGCGAACCTCCTGCAACAGATCATCCGTCAATGGCCACAACCCTTGTGAGCCTTTGCACTGAATGGGTTCGACTAGCCCCACCACGTCTTCCAAGATCCAGCACCAAGGACCGCTGAGCCAAGCATTGTGTTGCTCCTGTTGTTCTTCCGGCATTTCAAGATAAGCCACCACCTCCACCACCCGGCACACACCCAGAATCGCTCCGCGCTTCCAAAACAGGGCTGGTACCAGTTGCGGAAACTGGGTCCGGACCCATTCCTCATTCACTCGGTCATCCGTTTGGCCTGCGTGAATCGCCAACCAAAATGGCATCGAACGACGTGGTCGCCACTCCCGGTTTTCCACCCGCTTGGAACCGTGCACAATACAGTTGGCCCATGGCTGCTGGATCGTCAGCCCAAAAAGAGGGGCACGTGATTTCATAACACGCTCCGGATTTTGCCCGACTGCAACAGAGCACCCACCATAAACAGATCGCCCAACAGCTCCGTTTCACACATCGACACCAGCAAATCCATGCGCTCGCGGGCAAACCACATGGATGCCGCCGAAGCCAGTCCCGAGGCACACGCAAACCCTAGCGCTCCTGCGTTCTGGGGCTGCCTCGCCTGAAACAGCACAACCTCGCGTACAGATAGATCGCCCGGAATCTGAAGCCGCTGAATCTCGGCCGTTATTTTTTGCATCGTCGCCTCGCTATATTACGATCCAGGGTTTTCAGCACGCGGCGCAATTCCGCTTGGTTGCGCCTCAGACATTGGGCTTCGCCGCTTTTCGTCAACCACCATCGCGCACCGGTTGGTAAACCACCTCTTGTTCGTTCGAACAAGCGCTGAATTTCCTCTTTCGCTGGCATCTTCCGCCTCATCAATACATTGCATCATCGTGACCAGCCAAAGACCAGTCGACAGGTTGATATCGTTCGCACGTGCGTGGTCATACTCGATCACCGCACAGCGTTGGTGTACCGATACGTGCTCCCAGCATGCAGCGCACAGGCCCACGTGTCCCTGCCGAAGCAGCCGGACACGCGGAAATTCTTGTTTGCAATGGCGATTTGTGCACTCAGTGGTGCCTGCGTAAAAGGCAGGAACGCGTACATATGGAACCAGATCATTTTTCATTGGGCACCTACACGTCACGAAAATTTCTAGACCGGCTTCCGCTTAAACCCACGAATTTCCAATAAATTACAAAAGAACATGTTTGCATCACCCTTGCCATCACACTTCCAGCGGCGGTTGCGCCACACAAACCAAGCCACGGAAACCAGCCCGTCTGCGTCAATAGTTATTTCAAACCTGCTTTCGCGGGAGCGCTCCCATCGCATCAGTACACCAGCCAAAGGCTTCCCAGGTTCCACTTCATCCATTTCTATTTCGGACGGGATCTCGATGTCGCAGGCGGTGATCGCTCTAAACATCGCCTCGGCCGCCACACAACATCGATCTGTTGCACCGAAGATCCTCAATGCCTCTATTACCCCATCGGACACTGGCTTTACTTCTGACCAGCATGCATCCACGCGCGCACAAGCAGCTTTCATTTCGGCAACCGGAACGCCTTTCACCTTTGGAATCTTCTTTTGCTCACTCTTCATCGTTGTATTCTCCCACAGCTCGACCGGTCCATACCGTGACTGACACCAGTCCTGCTGCCACCATCCATTTCCTGCGATTTCGAATCACGTGCCAGCCCCACCAGCCCACGCCAATCCGAAACGCCACGGGTACAAACGTGATACTCAGTGCATACCCGTAATTGAAAAAGTCCAGGGTCAACAATATTCGGTGGAAAATCACCACCATCAGGTAGTGCGGCGAAAAGGCGTTTTGCCCAACACCCACAGTCACCCACAGCGGATGCCATATTCTGTACTTTTCGGTGTTGTCTTCGCCCACCGTTCCGCACACTGTATGTTCTTCGGTCCTGTTCTCATTCATCGTCCCACCATCCGAGTCGCTTTACGCACATCGTCTGCGGTCACCGTTCCCCCCAATCCCACCAACGCCGGCAACACATTCGCTGCACGCCGTAGCCCGGCTGCAGGCGCGTTCGCCAGCGCCGTCAATACCTCTACTGCCTGGTTGTCAATGCTGCCCACCGACGCTTCACTCAACTGCCGTACATCCTCCGGCGGTACCTCATCAGGCACCCTGTGTTGTACCGCTATCCTACTGAGCAACTGCGCAAACTGACCTGCTCCACGGCGTTGCAGCAGCGGGTGAATCTCCAGATTCCCCGCCAAAACCATGCCGACTCCGGTTTGATCATGGATATCCCGCAACGTTTCCAGCACCGGCGCATTCAGTTTTTGCGCCTCATCCACAATCACCAGCCGGTTCGTGCCGCGCAACGTGTCCACCACCGCCTTGAGCTGTACCCGTAACGTACCGCGACCAGACACCTTCAGCACTTCCGCCAGTTCTTCCACGAACGCCTTCGGACCCGTCACTCCTTGATGCGCCGACAGGTACAACACCGACGGGTTGCGACGGCAATACTCTTTCAGACTTGTGGTCTTCCCCATGCCGGGCGCTCCCATGACGCACACGATGCGGCCCATGATTTCTGCATACCGCACGGCACTGAGTACACCCCGGGCAATCGAGGTTTCCACGAATCCCACCGACACCTGCACATTGGAACGGGCTGTCGACGTCGCCAAATAAGCGGCCAACTTACGAGCCAATCCCTTGGTGTCCCCGGCGTATTTGCCGGCGCGGAACTGCGATATCGCCGCAGCCGATACACCGATCCCGTCCGCAACCACCTTCTGCGTTGCACTGGTTGTCGTTAAGTGCGCCTCCAACAGTCGCCTTACCGCGTCCGTGTCAATCCATTCCTCGCCGGCATCCAGTTGGGGTGCCGTAATCGCTTGTAATGTTGTCATAGCAATGGCCTCGTTTGTTGCTGTACGCGATCACAAATCGCGTTTAAAAATACCGCCTGATCCAACGGATCCGGCGAGGCAGCGGTTGTGGTTTTGGGCGTGGTCGACAGTTTTTGGCGCGGTATCAGCGGTATCCGTTCAACGAACCGCGTCCTTTCCAACGGCGCTGAGGCGGTGCAGACTTTCGGCGAGCCAATGCAGGAGGTGACCTATGGCTTTGTCGAATCGA
>JABWCM010000051.1 GCA_013360285.1 Myxococcales bacterium | reverse complement strand
TGTCGCCCTATAGGTGGGAGCATGTCGCCCTATAGGTGGGAGCATGTCGCCCTATAGGTGGGAGCATGTCGCCCTATAGGTGGGAGCATGTCGCCCTATTGGTGGGAGCATGTCGCCCTATTGGTGGGAGCATGTCGCCCTATAGGTGGGAGCATGTCGCCCTATTGGTGGGAGCATGTCGCCCTATTGGTGCGAACAGGTCGTGTCCTTGTCCGACCGGGTGCGTCCTTGTTCTGTGTGACCACTTTTCTAATTGTACCTGGCTTCCAACAGCTTCTGCAAAACTCATCCGATTGGGAATGGTCAACGTAGGTTATCTTTGATAGGTATCGGATCGGGGTTTGTTGGCGTGTGCGAGGTGTGGCGTGGATGATATAGAAGCAAAGTCCGGTGAAGCGGGTGTACCGTTTTCCGTAATTGAGCCAAAATGGCAAAAGTTCTGGTTGGAAGACAAAACATTTCGGGCAGAGGATTTGTCGGATAAGCCGAAAATATACCTCCTGGACATGTTTCCGTACCCGTCGGGAGCCGGGCTTCATGTTGGACATCCGGAGGGATATACCGCGACCGATATCCTGGCTCGATATAAATGGATGCGCGGCTTTAACGTCCTGCACCCGATGGGCTGGGATGCGTTTGGGTTGCCGGCGGAAAATTACGCGATTCAGACGGGGACACAACCATCAATTATTACCCAGCAGAATATTGCCAATTTTCGTCGTCAAATCAGGTCATTAGGGTTCGCATATGATTGGGATCGAGAGATAGATACCACGGACCCCAGGTATTTTAAGTGGACTCAGTGGATCTTTTTGAAGTTGTACGAACGTGGCCTGGCTTATGAGGCCAATGTTGCGGTCAACTGGTGCCCGGCGCTGGGTACGGTGCTCGCCAATGAAGAAGTGATCGACGGCAAGAGCGAACGGGGTGGGCATCCTGTCGTAAGAAAACCAATGCGTCAGTGGATGTTGAGGATCACAGCGTACGCAGAGCGCCTACTCAGTGATTTAGACCGATTGGATTGGCCGGAAAGTATCAAAGCGCAGCAACGACATTGGATTGGGCGCTCGGAAGGTGCAGAAATCGAATTTGCACTGCGAGAACAACCGCAGCAGTCCATCCGGGTGTTTACAACACGTCCCGACACATTGTTCGGCTGTACTTATATGGTGGTGGCGCCAGAACACCCGGTTGTGGAGAAGATCACGACCCGCGACCAGATGGCTGAGGTTCAAGAATATGTTGCTGCCGCGGCGCGCAAAAGCGACTTGGAACGGACTGAACTGGCTAAGGAAAAATCGGGAGTTTTTTTGGGCGCCTACGCCGTCAATCCTGCGAACAACGAGCCAGTTCCTGTTTGGGTGAGTGACTATATCCTGATCTCGTACGGAACCGGGGCAATTATGGCCGTTCCGGGTCACGATGTGCGAGATTTCGAGTTTGCACAGCGATTTGGACTTCCGATTCGACGAGTTGTGGCTGACGTCGGAATGGCTGCCGATACCCCTTTAAGTGAGGCGTTTACCGATGAGGGCGTTTCGGTTAATAGCGGGGCTTTTAGCGGTTTGCCAACTCAAAAATGTAAGGCAGCGATTACCGATTGGCTGGAACAAAAAGGCCTCGGTGCGCGTACCGTAAATTATCGTTTGCGAGACTGGTTGTTTTCACGCCAACGATATTGGGGAGAGCCGTTTCCGGTCATCCACCTTGATGACGGTACGATAAAAACACTTCCAGCGGATGCGCTCCCGGTAACTTTGCCAGCGGTAGAGCGATACGAACCAACCGGCACCGGTGAGTCGCCGCTCGCGGGAATCCACGAATGGGTTGAAACCGTGGACCCCGAAACTGGTGTTCGAGCACGGCGGGAAACCAACACGATGCCTCAGTGGGCGGGTTCATGTTGGTATTATTTGCGGTATATCGACCCCCACAATGACTTTGCTCCGTGGGACTCCGCCAAGGAACGTTATTGGATGCCGGTCGACCTTTACGTCGGCGGAGCGGAACACGCAGTGTTGCATTTGTTGTACTCTCGCTTTTGGCACAAAGTGTTGTTTGATGCCGGATTGGTCAGCACGCCGGAGCCGTTTGCGCGATTGGTGAACCAGGGGTTGATACTAGGCGAAGATGGCGAAAAAATGTCCAAATCGAGAGGAAACGTGGTCAATCCAGACGACGTTATTCGGTCGTTTGGCGCGGATGCCATGCGCTTGTACGAAATGTTTATGGGTCCGTTGGAAGTAGTGAAGCCTTGGAGCACGTCGGGCATTTTCGGTGTAAAACGGTTTCTGGACAGAGTGTGGCGGCTGTTTCAGCGTGACTTCGTCGATACTCCGCCGCCCGAAGACCAAGAGCGCGCGATTCACAAGTGTATTCGTAAGGTAACTGAAGACACCGAAGCGTTGCGATTTAACACCGCGATCAGTGCGATGATGATTCTAACAAATGAGTTAACAAAAGCCCCGACAACTCATCGTAGTGTGTTGGAACGGCTTTGTAAGTTATTGAATCCTTATGCACCGCACCTTGCCGAGGAATTGTGGACGACCCGGCTGGGGCACGCGCCGAGCATTACGCGACATGACTGGCCAAGTTGGGATGATGAGCTGGCTCGCGACCAGATGGTTACTGTTGTTGTGCAGATCAACGGGAAAGTGCGCTCCAAGTTTGAAGCTGAACCGGACGCGTCGGAAGAAGTCTTGAAACATGCAGCGTTGGCTGATGAGCGAGTTGTTTCTTTTTTAGAGGGCAAGTCAGTTTCTAAGATAGTTGTGGTTCGTGGTAAGTTAGTCAATATTGTTGTTATGTGATAGTCGCGCGCCGGAGTGTAAATAATGCTATTAAAACGATGGCGAAACATACCTTTTGTGGCAGTCGACGTGGAAACGACAGGACTGTCCGCGGAGGATGATCGTGTGATCGAGGTGGGAATTGTTCGGTTTGTCAACGGAGAAGTGGTTGACCGATACGGGCAGATTGTTGATCCGGTACGTTCGATTCCCGATGAGGTTGTCGCTTTAACAGGAATTAAGCAGCAGGATGTGAACGGAATGCCGCGGTTTGTCGACATTGCGGATGACGTATTGAGCCGCCTGAGCGGATCGGTGATTGTTGCGTACAATCTTTCGTTTGATCGGTCGTTTTTGGCCGCGGAGTTAAGTCGTTCCGGTGCATCGTGGCCTGCCGATGTACCTTGTATCGACCCCTTAATTTTCGCACGTCAGCTTCATAAGAACCAGGGCAGCAAAAAGCTGGGTGCGGTTGCTGCACGCATGGGAATACCGTTGGTCAACGCGCACCGTGCTGTGGATGATGCGGAAGTTGCAGGCAAGGTTTTGCTGGCATTTGCTGACCAATTGCCGCAGGAACTAGGGCACCTGCTCGAGCTACAGACCCAATGGGAGGAGTTGGCAAACGTTGAGCAGGCGGCGTGGCGGAGAAACAAATCCAGCGGCGGAGACGATCCGTTTCGTCGTTCGGGGGCAAATACGACAAGGGTCGCCGGCGAACTTCCTGCGTTGGGACCCATGTACGCGTGGGGTGAGGAAACGGACCCTATTCGGGCGATGTTTATGTCGTTGCCGGATGCGAATACGCGTCGGGCTCGGTAGTACGGCGTTATCGGATCGATTTGCGTTCTGTGAGGTTGCGAAATGGTGACAACATCCACATTGGTTCAAGTCGACTATTTGGACAGAATTGCCACGATTACGATCAGTCGACCCGGCGCATTGAATGCCCTAAATCGGTCTGTTCTGGTGCAACTTGGAGATGCTCTGCGTCAAATTGAGGCAAATTCAGAAATAGACGTAGTCATCGTTACCGGTTCTGGGGAAAAAGCGTTTGTTGTCGGGGCTGATATCGCGGAAATGGTCGATATGACGCCTGAGGAAGCGTTGGCGTTTTCACGTTTGGGACAAGAAGTAACTTTGTTGCTTTCCGATGGCCCGAAATTGTCTATCGCCGCAGTCCAGGGATTCGCGTTAGGGGGCGGATGTGAATTGGCGTTGGCTTGCGATATGGTGTTTGCGGGTCCGAATGCAAAGTTTGGCCAACCGGAAGTACGTTTAGGTGTTATCCCCGGCTTCGGAGGTACTCAACGACTTACTCGCCTCGTCGGGATTCAGCGGGCCAACTATCTGATTACATCCGGCGCAATATTGACGGCAGATGAGGCATTTGCATGGGGTTTGGTTACGCAAAAATGTGACACCAACGTGTTGGAATACTCTTTGGCGTTTGCGCGCAAGATCGTAAACGAAATGGGCATGTTAGCTGTCGCTCAAGCCAAAGAAACGATTCGCCTCGGAACCGGTTTGCCACTGCGGCAGGCGCTTGAGATTGAGGCACAGCGGTTCGCTGCGTGTTTCGCCACAACGGATCAGACCGAAGGAATGCGAGCGTTTATTGAAAAGCGGCCGCCATCATTTCAAAGGAGCTAGAACATGAATTTTTCGCTCACCGAAGAACAGAAAATGATTCGCGACATGGCTCGTGATTTTGCGGAACGAGCCATTAAACCGATTGCCGCGCAGTTGGATGAAGACGCGCGTTTTCCGTCGGAGTTGGTGTCGCAAATGGCCGCCTTAGGTTTGATGGGCGTAGCGGTTCCCGAAGAGTGGGGTGGATCCGGGATGGACAACCTGTGTTACGCGATTGCGATGGAAGAGATTGCGGTTGCCTGCGCGTCCACAGCAGTGACGATGAGTGTAAACAATTCGCTTGTGTGTGACCCAATATTGTCATGGGGAAGTGACAGCCAACGTGAAAAATATCTGCGGCCGCTTGCTAAGGGTAAGTTACTGGGATGCTACGCCTTAAGTGAGCCTGGAACAGGATCTGATGCGGCTGCACAAAAAACCGTTGCGCTACGCGATGGTGAACACTACGTGATCACCGGAACCAAGAACTTCATCACCAACGGTCCGCACGCAAATATTTGTATTTTGTATGCGATGACCGATGCGTCAAAGGGGCACAAGGGCATTTCGGGATTCATTGTCGAGATGGATTCTCCTGGTTGTTCAGTAGGAAAGGTGGAAAAGAAGCTCGGGATTCGTGCGTCCAGCACCTCATCACTGATTTTTGAGGAGTGTCGTGTTCCAGTTGAAAATCGGCTTGGAGCCGAAGGTGAAGGATTTAAAGTGGCGATGAGCACATTGGACGGTGGGCGCATCGGAATCGCAGCACAGGCTTTGGGTATCGCGCGTGCGGCATTTGAAGAAGCGGTGCGATATTCCACCGAGAGGGAGGCATTTGGGGCGCCCATCGCTGACTTGCAGGCGATTCAAATGATGATTGCAGACATGGCGACCGAAATCGATGCCGCACGATTGCTCATTTGGCGTGCGGCGTCGCTAAAGGACGCACAAAAACGCGGGGCCAAAGTTCGTTATTCGAAAGAAGCAGCGATGGCCAAGTTGTTTGCCAGCGAAATGTCACATCGTGTGTGTACCAAAGCATTGCAGATTCACGGTGGCTACGGCTACTTGAAAGACTTCCCGCTGGAGCGATTCTATCGCGATCAGCGTATTACCGAGATTTACGAGGGAACAAGCGAAATACAGCGAATTGTAATTGCCAGATCAGTGCTTTCTGAGCTGTCCGGGAAATAGGAAATGTTGTTTGAATTGTCGCCTTCGGAACGGTTGTTTCACCAGCAAGTCAGCACGTTGTGTGCTGAACTGGTGGCTCCACGGGCTCGCGAGCGGGATGTGG
Source organism: Myxococcales bacterium (assembly GCA_013360285.1). Lineage (GTDB taxonomy): Bacteria > Myxococcota_A > UBA9042 > JABWCM01 > JABWCM01 > JABWCM01. The sequence goes on along the minus strand of JABWCM010000051.1, from coordinate 31,607 downwards.
CGGGCACGTTTCCGTCAGACATTCTGCCGTACCTTACTGAGATGGGGTTGTTGGGTGTCAATGTGCCTCAAGCCTATGGGGGGAGCGCTCGTGGAAGTGTGGCATATGCGCTTGCAATTCGTGAACTTGCATCTGCGGATGCGTCGGTTGCGGTTACGGTGGCAGTTACCAATATGGTTGCGGAGATTCTATGCCGGTTTGGGTCCGAGGACCAAAAACAGAAGTTTGTTGTTCCTCTTGTCTCCGGTAAGTTAGGCGTTGGAAGTTTTGCGTTAAGTGAATCAAATAGTGGTTCGGATGCGGCAAGTTTGCGGACGCAGGCGGCGTTGACAGATGGCTGTTATGTTCTGACCGGTTCCAAGTCATGGATTACCAGTGGCGATCGTGCAGGTGTTATCATCGTATACGCACGAACCAGCATGGCCCACAAACAGCGTGGAATTAGCGCATTTATTGTTGAACCCGGATTTACCGGCTTTGCATCAGGAAAATCGGAACATAAACTCGGTTTACGTGGTTCATCTACTGTTTCGCTTACGTTTGACGAATGTCGTGTTCCCGTTACGAATTTGATTGGCCACGAAGGAATGGGGTTCACCATTGCGATGACTGCCCTGGATGGGGGGCGAATTGGTATTGCGGCTCAGGCGATCGGTATCGCTTCATCAGCGTTCAACGAAGCTGTTCGAATTGTGTCCGGGCCGGGGGGCGGCAAGGCCGCGTTGTCTGAAACATATTCAGTTCAAAATGTAATCGCCAATATCGCGACCGAGTTGGATGCAGCTTGGTTGTTAACTTTGCGTGCCGCCAGATCCAAAGACTCTGGCGAACCATTTACGCGTGAGGCAGCGATGGCGAAGCTGTATTCCACCGAGGCTGCAAATCGTGTCTGCGAGGCCGCGTTGCGACTAGGCGGCTCTCAAGCGCTCGTGGCCGATTCCGCGCTGTCTCGCGCTCTGCGTGACGTGAGGGTGACTACGATTTATGAAGGTACGAGCGAAGTGCAACGCATCGTGATCGCGCGCGAGTGTTTCCGCAATAGATGATTTTCGACTACGCGCGAACTCTGGCCATTTTCAGGGTCGCGGTATTGTCGTATTTGGTAAAAATGGGCGAAATCATGACAAATATACCCAAGGCGAGAATTCTCATAGCGAAGCCAGGGCTGGACGGACATGATCGTGGAGCCAAGGTAGTGGCCCGAATGCTCCGAGACTCCGGTTATGAAGTCATCTACACCGGACTACATCAGACGCCCGAGATGATCGTCAACGCAGCTATTCAAGAAGATGTTGATATTATTGGGTTGTCCATCATGAGTGGCGCACACAACTTTCTGGTGCCGGAGATTTTGACCTTGCTCAACCAACGCGGCGCTGAAGATATTGCCGTCACGGTCGGCGGCATTATTCCGAATAGCGATGCCGATGCATTACGCGCGTTGGGGGTGGAAGAAATATTCACTCCGGGTGCTTCTATGGCGGACATTAACGAAGCGATGCAGCGTATTCTCTCCAAACGCCGACCGGAGCTTGTGGCCCATGGATCTTGAGTTTGGCGCTGAAGATCAATTGGTCATTCAGTCGGTACTACAATTCGCAGAGCGGTACCTGGCGCAAGGCCAATTCGGCGGCGAGACGGGCGATATCGCACATCGTATTCGGAGTGAAATTGCCGATCTGGGTTTGTGGGGAATGTGTATTGACAGTTCCCGTCACGGACTGGGGTTTTCCAGGGTCACTGGCGTTGCAGTGGTTGCAACGTTGGCATCGTACTCGGCATCTGTTGGGCTGGTGGTTGGTCAGCACGCTTTGGTTTGTGCAGGCCTGGCACATTGGGGTGGTTCGGACGGCACTTTGGGTACCCTGGCTACGCTTCTGGCTCGTGGAACGACATCTTACTGTCACGTCGACGCGTCACGATGTGTACTGTCAAGTGTTTCACCATCTCATGAAGTTGTGAGATTGTCTGGAACGGTCCCACTTGTGCCGGGTGCCGCCCATGCCGGCGGACTCTTGGTGACATTTCCGAGTGGGATGGCTCTCCTGTCGTCGGATACGCCGGGGATTACGGTTCTGCCGCACATAACGCTGGGTCTTTGTTCTGCCGGTTGGGCCACGGTCACTTTTGACAACGTGACCGTATGCGTGGAAGCGGATTGTTTGGGGAACAAATTCGCTAATTTAGCGTACGAACAGCAACTGTTGGTCGATGCCGCGGTTGCTGTGGGAATTGCTCAGGGAGCGCTTCAAGTCAGCGTGGCATACGCTCAAGATCGACATCAATTTGGTAAGCCTATCTCTGATTTTCAGGCTATACAGTGGAAAATCGCCGATTCCGCGGTGGATGTGGAGGCTGCAAGAAGTTTGTTATTTCGCGCCGCCGCTGAGGTGGACGGAACTCGAAGGTTGGCGTATGCAGCCATGGCGGCGCGATATTCCCGAACGGTAGCGAGCGGTATTACTCGTCACGGAATGCAGATTCACGGCGGGTATGGGTACACCACCGATTACGTTATTGAGCGTCTTTTTCGTGATGCGCATCATCTTGAAGGAGTGGCCGAGCCCAATCATTCGGACATACTGCCGGTGATTTCTGCTGTTTATGGTCGGACACGAGATGGGTTAAGTTAGTTTTTCGGTGTGTTTAGTTTGTGTCCGACGACAGGAATTCATCGATATCGGTGCCATCATCGGTGTTTGTCTGGGTGTCGTTCGCCGCCGATCCCCCGCCGCCGCCGATAAACGGGTTACCGGGGTCTTCCACGCAGACTGCTTCTTCACACCGTTGTGTTGCGGAGCACACGGTATCGACGACCCATGCATTGGTTTCCCCACTGCAGCGCAGCACTTTCGTAAACGTTTGGTCGCATCGCAGAGGTTCGCCGGGGACACATGCAAGCGTACCCGCTCCGACGGCTTCATCGCTGCAGCCACCTAGACACAAAAGCGCAACAACGGCTACCGCCACACCGCATACGTAGAGTCTGTGAAAAAATAGCTGCGCCCCCTGGTGCCGGCGACTTTTCGCCGACTAAACCCTGCGCCATATTCCCGATATGACTCGGGTTTTTCGAGTCCAATTCGGCGCAAAATTCGCAGCCCCAAAACGCGCCCATATTTTTTCACAAACTCATAGAATGGACGAACTTGATCGTTCGGTATGAAGTCCATTTGTTGGCGTCGTTTGAGTCCAATAGTTGCCGGTTTCCCGGTATTCTTCACTGTTTGTCTCCATATTCGTTCGATTTGCGAATGACTTCCGTGCAGGTTTGTTACTGGTCGCAATAGCCGGCTCCGCCTTGGGTCGCCACGCACGGCGTGTCAAAGCTCTCGCACTTGTCGGCGTCGTTGGGTGGCGTGCAAATCACTTTGCATTTTGTGCCCGCAAGACAAAAAGTACCCTTTGCACAGTCGTTTGGTGTCGTGCATGCTTCACCGGCCTCCTTGGTGCCCACCGGTAAGCACAGCCAACCATCAGATGTCTGGTAACATCCTTTGCCTGCATCACAGTCTTGTGCTACCGGGTCGCAGGTCGGAATCGTGATATCGTCCGTGCAATACCCGGTTTTTGTGTCCTTTTGGACTTGTTGGAATTTGCCGACCCCGCACATAGTGTCACAGGCAATCTCCGTTCCAGTGTCCGAACCTTTTGTTGAACACATTCGGACACAAGCGGATACGCCGGCCACGTTCAAACAACTGAGGCCGTCGGCGCATTCGTTTGGCGACACGCATGAGTCTCCGATGCCTTTTTCGCCGATTTGAAGGCATTGTGTGGCATTATTTGCAAGATAACACGATTGCCCATCCGGGCATTGGCCAGAAACCAGCGGCGTGCACGCGGCGGCCTTCTGAGTGCAGAACTTGAATGGCTCCGCGCCTTGAACTGATAGAGTGCACACGCTGTCGGTGCCGCAGTCCTGGTCGTCGAGACAGGGAGCAATACAACGCGGAATCCCGTCGGTTCCGGTTGCGCAAACACCCTTTTTACACTCGCTGGATCCGTTACATTCTCCACCGTTTGCTACGGTTCCCTCCGTGGCGCATAACCAACTATTTTCGATAAATAAACACGCCTCGCCTGGCTCACAGCCGGTCCCGCATAACGCGTTACAGGTCTTTTTTTCTGGAACGGCACACTTTGGATCGGCTGGACTATCTGAGTCACCCACCGTGGTATCTGTAGTGGTTTGTCCGCTATCTTCTTGGGTCGTCGTACTATCTTCGTTGGTTTGTGATGTGTCATTGTCGGACGAATTGTCGCCAGGATTACTGCGGCTATCTCCGTCGCACCCTGCACAGAATATGAACAACGTGATCGGCAAAATGAAACGGGAATATTTGTGCATCATCGTTCAGGCTCCTGAGACTTGGTTTGTGTGTGTCGGCAACTTTCCGCCGTGAACTGCCATCATAACAGCGATGGGTTGTCACTCGCAAAGAAGTGTCGTTCTGTTGTTTTGTTCCTAACTTTTGCCTGTCGGAAGGTTTAATGCTGCAAAAATTTCTGCAACAATCGTGTGGGGGTCAACACTGCGATTGACCAAATCAGTTAGATAATGCTCTAGTCGTTCTCCGCGCAGCATCTGCTGGGTCAGCACTTTGTGGAATCGGTCGTGCAACAACGCCCACAGCACGTGTTCTTGTCTGCGCTGCGCAGCCTTCTGCCTTTCGTCGTTTGTTTCCAGAAACTGCGAATGTGTCAAGATGGCGTCGGTCAGAGCCTCAATGCCGTCCCCGTGTGTCGCCACGGTTGGTAAGATCGGTGCCGTCCAAGGTGTTGGTTCTGGTTCCAGCGATTGCAGATATCGAAGATCGGTGATCGTTCGTTCTACACCCGGGCGGTCCGCTTTGTTGATAACAAAAATGTCGGCAATTTCTAAAATTCCAGCCTTGATTGCCTGAATATCGTCTCCCAGACCAGGTATGACTACCACCAGATTGGTATGGGCCAGCCGGACGATGTCGATTTCATCTTGGCCTACGCCCACAGTTTCGATCAAGACAACTTCATACCCCATGGCATCCAACACGTTAACGACGTCATAAGTGGCACGCGATAGACCGCCGTGGGCACCCCGTGTAGCAAGGCTGCGGATAAAAACACCTGAGTCGGTGGCGTGGGAACCCATGCGGATGCGGTCCCCGAGAATTGCACCGCCGGTGAATGGGCTGGAAGGATCGATACAAACAACGCCCACTTTCTTTCCTAACTTGCGATAATGTGCGATTAATTTGTCGGTTAATGTACTCTTGCCGCTCCCAGGATTCCCTGTTATTCCAATTAGTTGCGCCCTCCCTGTCCGTGGGAAGATCTGCTTAAGTAATTCAACCGCCTCCGGGCGGTCATCTTCCAGCCATCGCATGAGTCGGGCGCCGGCACGGATGTCTCCCTGCAACAGCAAAGAGACAATATTGTCGTTGGTTAACTTAGGCTGAGTCACGATACGCTCGGATGCAATGACCAGGATGATCGACGTGTTTATTTGCCAGTTGTGATATGATTTTCGTGATCGTCCACTGTTCAGGTGTTAACTATGTGCAAAATCGAAAATTGGACTTTGATGACGTGCAGTGATGTTCAACCGTCGTGTCGCGAATCTTCTCCTGGGAATGCCGACGGCGATTTGACGACAGTCTGCAACTCGACACTAACAACACTTCAGGACCAAAACAACTGCTCCAGCGATTGGAATCGGTTGTTCTGGGTGTTTTTTTGCGTCGTGTTTGTTGGGTTCGTCGGGTGCCGGAAACCGGACCATGACGAGCCGACTCACGATGTGGCGGCGGCTGTTGTTCCGGAAATTTCGCTGCGCCAGGACAATTCTGGGCTGGCATTTCGATTCTTAGATCGAGCATCCGGAAAAATGCGCACTGTGGGTAGTGTTGCGGATGTTCCCGAAGAAGTTCGTAGCGCTGTACTCGTTTTTGACACCAACGCACCTCCAGCGCCTCCAGAAGTTCTTTATGTTGCAAACCTTACGAAGGCAAATGAAGACGGAAGTTATCCCTACGAAATCCGGAACCGATTTGAATATGAGCGGAGGACCGCGCCCGCCCCGTCGGGCTCGGGGGCTGCTGTTGCCGTGTCGTCCGCGGTGACAATTTACAGCGCCGAGTGGTGTGGGGCCTGTAAGCAGGCGAAGGCATGGATGAAAAATAACAACGTTCCTTTCGTGGAGCGAGATGTAGAAAAGGATCCCAAAGCGATGGATGACCTACGCAAAGATGCCGAGAAAGCGGGAAAAGTGTTTGAATCGATTGCCGGACGTGTTCCGGTAATCGTCGCCAAAGACCAGTTGATGACCGGATTTGATGCCAACTCCTTAAAAAAGATATTGGGACTTCCGTAGTTTTCATTTGAGAAATCCGCGACTTTGCTTTGTTTCCGAGGTGACTGCGCGATTTGAATTTGTTTGAACTCGAGTTGAGTAACCGCGATTTTTTGTATGAGTTTATGAAAATTTTTGCTTGCGTGTGGTTTCGCTATTACGCTCACGTTGACGATGTACGTAGTGTATAGGAGGCGACAATTCATGCAAACTTTGGTTTCTCCTCGGTTAAATAACCGAACCCAACACCAGCGTGGTCCCGGAATTGCGGCGGATTTTCCAGTTCAGCAGATTTTCTCTTCCCATCACGCACGGACTACGCGAGCGGTGCGTGTAGCCGATGATGGAATTACGTTGGTGCGTATGCCAGATGACACCTTCATCAGATACGTTTGGCTATCTTTCACCCTTCCCGGTACCAATGAGGTGATTCGTGCCCTTGGAGAAATGCAGGGTTCGTCGGGAGAATTAGGATATACACGCATTCGTTTCAAACACATCTTTCCGGATCATCGTACTCGGTTGTTACGTTTTTTGGACGCGCACCGACCGACCTATCATTAACCCGGATTTCTCCCCGCTTGAGTGTGCAAGCGCCGTCCGCTAACATGTTTGGGGGCGGTATGCTTTTTTGTCCTCAATATGGCGTTGGTCCTGCTTCCAGGCGAAAAACGCTCGCTGTCCTTGATTTGTTGGCATCTTGGCACTCTCGTCCGCTTTACCAAAACACCCTCTAAGATCTTCAAGTTTCACCTGCTTATGGAACCAATTTTGTTGCGTCTCGAACCTGTATGGGCGGTTCTGGTGTCCGCAGGCGTACTTCATCCGGATTCAACGTCTGGTCGGACTTGGCTTGGTCTCGTTGATGGCTCACGACCTGTTCGTACGGTGCTCGTCGCGGGAACAAATGGTAAAGGTTCGACGGTGGCGTTCATCGAGGCGATTTTGCGACACGCCGGATTCACGACCGGGGCATATCTTTCTCCGTACCTCGAAGATCCAGGAGATTCCACGTGGGTTAACGGCCGGCCAGTGGGAACGGACTCGCTTCTGCGTGCTTTGGAAGATATTGAGAAGTTAGGTGGCAACATTAGTCACTTAACTTCCTTTGAGAAATGGACTGCCGCAACCTTCTTTTTTTTCGCCCACCACCGGGTCGATTGGGCGGTTATCGAAGTGGGTCTTGGTGGACGTCTTGACGCCACCAATGTTATCGATCCAGATCTTTCCGTAATCACCAACGTGTCGTTGGACCACCAAAGGTTTCTCGGCAACTCCCTTGAAGAAATTGTATGGGAAAAAGGGGGAATTGTCCGCTCACAAACTCCATTGGTAACTGGGCTGAGCCACACGTTGTATTCCGCGGCGATTCGTGATCGCAGCCCTCCAGTCGCCGTGAAGTTTCTTGGCGACTCGTTTAGTGCGGGAACAACCGACGGAAACTTTTGGTATCGTGATGCTCACTGCGAAATCGCGGGGGCAGGGCTTGGTATCGGTGGTGGTTTTCAAGTCGCCAACGCGGCGCTGGCAGTGGCTACGTGCCGTTTGGCTGTGACACATCTATCGGTCGATGCGGTTATCTGCGGTTTAAGAGACGCAAAGTTGCCTGGTCGTTGGGAGGTGCACCGGGGTCACCCCACGGTAGTTTTGGATGGTGCCCACAACGAGGCTGGTGCGAGAGCTGTCGCAGTTGAGCTTGAGTCGGCTCTACTTCCGCGGCCCTGGATATGGCTCTGGGCCTGTCGACGGGACCGCGACCCGCGTTTGGTTGCCCGGCATATCTTACCGTACATGGACCGAGTGATCACCACCAGCGTTCCGTGCCAATATACTTGGGACGCGTCTGACCTCGTTGGCGTTGTACCGTTGATGCATGCGGGCGTTCAATCGGAACCTGTACAAGACCCAGTAGACGCACTCCAGCGTGCTCGGGTCGTAGCTGGTCCAGACGGAACAGTATTTGTGGTTGGGTCGCTGTATCTCATCGGCGCAGTGTATAGACAAACGCTGGCCAGCACCGAACAAGTTGGATGCAAATTGTGATTTCTCCAAATTGGCCTCCTTACCTGGAACAAATTTGGCATCGTTATCAGACGGCCGTCCAGCCGGTTCCGGACCCTGACCGACGTTGTTTCCGGAGCGTTCTGGGGACTGTTGTATCCGGTCGTCCGATCATCAACAACGTTACGGTTGGGGGTACAAACGGAAAGGGTGCGGTTGCGGCAATGCTCGAAACAACTCTTTTACGTGAGGGAATTTCAACGGGTTTGTTTGTGTCTCCTCATCTTTGGAGCGTTACTGAGCGTTTTCGTATCAATGGAGACGACGTTGGTCAAAACGAGTTAGATAAGGCGTCTATCTACGTAGATACCATCGTTCAACAAACCTGCGCTGCCGATCCGAACCTGTCCTGGCCAACGTTTTTCGAGACACTGGTGCTTATCGCGTGGGTATTGTTTTCCGAGATGGGGGTACAGGTGGCGATTTGGGAGGCAGGCATTGGGGGAGGTAAGGATTCGATTTCGCTCATTTCAGCGACGGTATGCGCTCTGGTGTCGGTTTCGCTTGATCATACCCGGTTTTTAGGAAATTCGGTGTCGGAAATTGCGGCGGAGAAGGCGCGTCTCGCCCCCAGTGGGGTGCCGATGGTGCTGGGATTGCTGGACTCAGAAGCAGACGAGGCGGCGACGACCGAACTTCGTAGGCGCAACTGTCCGGTGATTCGTCCGGTGTTCGATATTGAGACCGCCGGCTCACCGAGTTCCGACGGCCAACGGTTTCGCTGTGGAAATACAACATTTAAGTTACCTTTGCTCGGTGCGCACCAGGCAGGAAATATATCGGTTGTACGGTCGCTTTACCAAACCTTGCAATCCGGAATAGAGTTACCGGAATTCGATTTTCTTCACCTTAGTCACACCCGTTGGCCAGGGCGTACGGAGTGGATTTCCGGAAGACCGTCCTTTTTTATTGATGTGGCTCACAATCCGGATGCATTTGTCAAAATTGGGGCGATTGTTGCCTCATTGGCTCCGTTTCAATCAATAATTGTTTTATTTGGGGCTTCTCTGGGTAGAGACCACCCCCGATGCGATCACCTAGCTCGCACGCTCGGGGCGGAAATCCGGTTCGTAGAGGGTTTCTACAGGGCTGCTCCGACAACAACTTGGATCACCGGCGAAACCGACGGTGCGGTCTGTTATGTTACTCCGAGCGAAGCGGTGTACCACCTTCAGAGTTCGCCTTCCGACCAAGAAAAACTGGTTGTAGTGGTCGGCTCTGCTTTTTTGGCGGGCGCGATTCGTCACGTACTGAGAGGGTCAGCGGAAACAGATAAGTGACTCTGACTGGCTAACTTAAGGCACCTTGGCCATGGCAATAATTGGATGTGTCATGAATATCGTTGATTCTGGCCCACGCACGCTAGCCACCATTCATCGCGACAGGTTGCTTCAATTATATCGTCGTCCAAAATTTGGGAAACGGGTCGGAAATCATCGAATGACGCGGTGGATCGACCGATTGCGTGACCGTTTTCCGAGCACTTGGCCGCCGGTTATCGGAGTTGTCGGCAGCAATGGAAAGGGCAGCACGGCTGCGATGGTTCACTCAATATTGTCACAGGTTTTACATAATGTGGGGCGCTACACGTCGCCCCATTTTTTCGATTTTCGTGAACGGATCCGGGTCGGTAGTGCAGACGTAACGGACAGTGAATTGGGACTTGCTCTGGACTGGCTGGATCGGCAGATGAAATCGGCTGCGGATGACAAAGATTCCGATCCGACAACCGCATTTGAGTGTTTCACTGTGCTGGCATTGTTTGTTTTTTTGCATGCACAGGTAGATACGATTGTAGCCGAAGCAGGAATGGGTGGGCGTTTGGATCCAACCGGTTGTCTGCATCCGGCAGCCGTTGCATTTTCATCGGTTGATCTGGAGCATACCGAGGTTTTGGGAGTCACTCTGGAACAAATTGCCCTTGAAAAAGCGGCAATTGCACATCCAGGGGCTACATTGTGGCTTGGCGCGATGCCGAAAGACATCGTTGATGTGGTGCGTTCGTTTTGTGCCTTCTCTCAGGTCATTGTACGACAGGCGCCGTTTTGCGACAAACCAGTACTGGGCGATTCGGGGCAGAAAATGGACATCGTGGTAGGTGATCGAATGTTGCCGGGTGTTTTTGTGCCACTCTTGGGCTCGTTTCAGGCACAGAATGCGTCGCTGGCTGCCAATGTCGCTGTCGACGTGTTGCAGCGGCTGTGGCAGGTTTCCGAGACACGTTGTGTGGATGCAGTTTATCGCGGTTTGGCGGCCACTTCTTGGCCAGGGCGTATGCAGCTTGTATGTCAAACACCGCCCGTCGTTGTCGACGTGGGGCACTCGCCGGATGCCGTGAGCCAGGCTGCGTTGGGAGTTGTTGAGTTGGCCCACAAACGGCCAATTCATGTCGTTTTGGGCGTATCGGCAAACAAACCGTTTGCGCAGATTGTTGCCGCCGTGGTCCCGGCAGCACATTCGTTTTATTGTACTCGTGCGCGTCATCGTGGTGCTGCGGAAGACCTTATCTTACAGACAGTGCGAGAAATGTCTCCGCAGAAACCCGCGGTGAGTTTTCCGAGTGTGGCGGCTGCGCTGGAACACGCTATTTATGCAGCAATCAATGACAACGGCATTGTCTGGGTTGCGGGTGGCTTTTTTCTCGCAGCGGAAGCGACTGCTGTCTTACGGGGCGTCGAATTGGACATGGAACTGTTTTACTGACTTATGAGGCTTCGGATCACCTTCTCGCGGGCGCTTGGTCTTTGTATTCCAACGAAGCTAGCGCAACAGCAACAAGCAAGGCCCGCTCGGCCAACGATGCGACACGGATGTACTCGTCCGGAGTGTGTGGATTTCCCCCTTGTGGACCCAGGGCGTCCAGAGTAGGTATACCCAATGCTGCGGTAAAGTTACCGTCGCTGCCGCCGCCAGTGGCTTCGCCGGCCAACGACTGACCCACAAGGTTTGCCGCAGCGACAAAATGAGTCAGCAGGCTTTCCGAGCCGGGATTTTCAGCCCACGGTGGGCGGCCCAGTCCCCCAACCACGGTCGTTGTTGCTCCCGGCAGCATTGGAGTATTGGCAATACTTCGTACTTCAGCATCAACACGTCGACCGTCTTCCGGATCAACCACTCGCAGGTCGATCTCGGCCTCTGCCTCCGGAGCCACCGTGTTGCGGGACACGCCGCCGCGCACCAACCCGACCGTTAACGTTATTCCTCGCTTGTAGTCATTTAATCTGTTGATTTGCAGTAACTTATCGCTCAATTCCACAATGGCATTGACTCCATCTTGCGGATTTATGCCTGCATGAGCCGGTTTTCCAGTCACTCTCAGCAGATATTTGCCGACACCCTTTCGTGCCTTTACGACATTGCCATTTTTGCGACCACCCTCAAACACGAGTGCGATGTCTTGCCCATTGCGGCACAACTCTTCCAGCAGATGGCGGGATGTCGGGGACTGTACTTCTTCATCGCTGTTAATAAACGCGGTTATTTCAATGTTGTTGAGCAATCCGGCTTGCTTTAATGCAAAGACAGCGGCGGCGGCCACCAGCAAGCCCCCTTTCATGTCGCTGACGCCGGGGCCGTGTGCGAACTCACCATCGAATCGGACGCGCTGAAACGGGTGATCTATTGGATACACGGTATCGGTATGGCCAACCAGTAGGACTTTGAAAGGTGGTTGTCGCACTCCATCACGACGGTTATGCATCACGAGATGGGGGCGGTCCTTGTGGCCGTACACGAACCCCCCTTCGGTCAAGCCGGATCGAGAAAAGTGAGTTTTAAACCACTTCAGCATTTCGACGTTGCCATCAAAATTAGCCGAATGACTGTTTATGTTACATATCTGCTCGAGGTTAGAGACCATCTGCGGTGCTTCGGCTATGACAATTGTTCGCAGAGTTTCGACCAATTCCAGCATCATACGTTGAAATACCTCGCTTCTGGGTGGTGGGCGACAATGGCGGTGGTCGACTGCTCAGGTTCCAACATCCACTCCTCGTTGAGCACCATTCCGATGCGTGCGGGGTTCAGCAGATGGAAAATCCCTTGTTGCTGGGAGAGGTCAGGGCAGGCGGGATAGCCGAAACTGAATCGCGCTCCCTGATATTTTTGTTGAAAGAGTCCCGTAATGTCCGGTGAATCATGTAGCGAGATTCCGAGTTCCATCCGGATTCGTGTATGCCACACCTCGGAGAGCGCCTCGGCTGCTTCTACGCCGATGCCATGCAAATACAAATAATCCTGATATGCGTGTTTCTGAAATAATTCTGACGCAATTTGAGCGACTTTGGCTCCCATCGTCACCGCAAAGATCGCGATTACATCCTGTTCGCCACTATCTAGTGATCGGAAGTAGTCCGCAATACAAAGACGTTTGCCGGCAGCCTGGCGCGGAAACCGAAATCGAATCGGTTCTGAATTTGTTTCGGGATACACAATTAGGTCGTTTTTGTCTGATTGACACCGGAAATATCCGTAGACAACCTGCGGATCCAACAACGATTCTTCCACGCACCGTTTTTTCCAGTGATCAAAAATCGGCCTGGCCACTGTTTCCAGTTGTATTTCGAAATCTTCTTTGGACTGCTCCCCACGGCGTCGGAACTGCCATTGGTGGCGAAATAGTGCTGTTTCGTTAACATTTGCAAAAATTTGGTCCAAATCGATGTTCCGAACGACCCGGCTGCCCCAAAATGGTGGGGGGGGTATCGGCACATCTCTGGCCACATCGTTTTCCACCCATTCGCCGCCGTCTGTGGTTGTAGTCCCCCTTAACTTACCGCGAATGGCCCCGCTTTTAATTACCGGTCCGTCTTGATGATACGCCAAGGTCTCCTTTCGCGGGTGTTCCGGCTGGGTAAGCTCATCCATGATTCGCAGGCCCGCAAACGCGTCGTTGCCGTAATACACCTGCCCCAGATAAAGTTCGCGTAAGTCGACTTCGACAAAACGGCGGGTTAACGCTGCACCGCCGAGAATCACCGGAATCGAAATGTGGCGTTCATTCATTTCGATTAGATTTTCGCGCATGATTGCCGTCGATTTGACCAACAACCCGCTCATGCCAATCGCGTGGGCACCGTGTGTTTCTGCGGCATCCAGCATTGCCGAGATCGGCTGTTTGATGCCTAAATTAATAACTTTATACCCGTTGTTGGTTAAGATAATGTCGACAAGGTTCTTGCCGATATCATGAACGTCGCCCTTTACTGTTGCTAGGACCAAAGTGCCTCTAGCGGTGGTGCCTGTCTTTTCCATGAGTGGTTCAAGAAATTTTACAGAGGTTTTCATCACTTCGGCGGATTGTAGCACAAAGGGAAGCTGCATTTTTCCTGAACCAAACAGTTCGCCGACTTCTTTCATCCCATCAAGCAAGATGTTGTTGATGATGTCCAACGGACTATATGTGACCAACGCGGTTTTTAAGTCATCGTCCAGCCCTCGTCCGTTTCCATCGACAATACGTTTCTTTAGCCGCACATCCACAGGCAGATCGACTAACTTTTCCTGTGTCGCAACCGTTTGTGTACCTTCGAAACTGGCCATAAATGCCGTCAACGGGTCCTGACGGCTTGTCGTGTCACCATCGTATGTCCAGTCATCAAAAATGACAGCTTCGGCCAATTTGCGGTGTTTGGGGTCAATTCGATAAAGCGGCAGTATTTTTGCCGCGTGAACAATCGCTGCGTCCAGTCCGTGTTCAACGGCATGATGCAGAAACACGCTGTTGAGCACGTGGCGAGCGTGAGGAGCCAGGCCGAATGAAATGTTCGATACACCAAGTACCGTGTGCGCCCCGGGGATTTCTTGTTTGATGCGGCGTATCGCGTTTAATGTTTCGATACCCGCCCGGCGAAACTCCGGGTCGCCGCTGCCGAGCGTAAAAGTCAGCGGATCAAAAAGGATGTCTTCGGGTCTAAGACCAAATTCGTCACTGGCGATTTGTGCGATTCGTTTTGCGATTGTTAACTTACGGTCGGCGGTTTTCGCCATTCCGTCTTCATCTATCGTTAACGCGACAACCGCCGCACCGTGTTTGACGCAAAGGCCGGCGACCTGACGTAACCGGTCGCCGCCGTCTTCAAGGTGGATCGAATTGACAATGGCGCGACCGCCAATGAGTTCGAGCGCCGCTTCAACCACTGGAGGTTCGGTGCTGTCGATGACCAACGGCAACGTGACCTGTGTCGCAAATCGTGTCACCAGCTCAGCCATATCGGATACTTCGTCACGTCCGACATAAGCAGTGCACACGTCGAGAACGTGTGCGCCCTCTTGCGCCTGCTCTTTCGCCATTTGAACCATGGCGTCGAAGTCACCTTGTTGAAGCAACTGCCGAAATTGTTTGGACCCGTTGGCATTTGTTCGTTCGCCAATTAGCAAGGGTGGCGGGATCTGGCGTAAAGTTACCGGCACGTATAGGCTTGCAACGCTTGGTATTTCGGGATCCAGAGCCCGTTTCCCCGGGGCGCGGTTCCCCACTACCTGAACGACTTTGGCTAGGTGTGTCGGAGTTGTTCCACAACAACCGCCGATCAGGTTTACACCGTAAACATCTGCAAAGTGAGCAAGTGAAACGGCCAACTCGTCCGGTGTTAGTCGATAGTGGGCACACCCACCGACGTTTTCGGGCAGACCGGCGTTTGGCAACACGCTGATCAGCCGTTGTGTAGCGTGGCTCAGCGCCCGCACATGTTCCTCCATTTCGACTGGCCCGGTGGCACAGTTGATGCCGATTCCGTCAAGCCATCGATATGCCTCTAAAGTAGCCACCGCTGCCAAGATCTCCGTCCCCAATAGCATGGTTCCGGTGGTCTCCATGGTCACCTGAGCAAGTGTTGGCAGAAACCGACCTGAGTGGCGGTAGGCCTCGCTGGTTGCCACAAGAGCTGCTTTGGTTTGCAGGATATCCTGACATGTCTCAATTTGAATTAGGTCGACGCCACCTTCGATGAGGCCCAGCACCTGCTCCCGAAAACCCGCTACCAATTCGCGGAACCTGACGTGTCCGAGGGACGGTAATTTTGTTGTCGGTCCCACAGAGCCACTCACATAACGAATGTGACCGCTCGTCGAAAAGCCATGAGCAACCTCTTTCGCCAGCATTGCCGCTTTTCGGTTGAGTTCGCGCGTCCGGTCTGCAATTCCGTACTCACCTAGGACCACCGGTGAGGCGCCAAACGTGTTTGTTTCAATGATATCGCAACCCACCGCTAGAAAGCTCTCGTGGATGTCGGTGATCCAGTTGGGTCGGGTCACGACAAGTATTTCGTTACATCCGTCGAGTCCTATGTAGTCGTCAAGGCTGGGATCATACTTCTGGATGCTTGTGCCCATCGCTCCATCAAAAATGAGCACTTTTTCTTTTGTTCGACCAAGAAAATCAATCATTTTGAGCGTATTCTCCGGAAACCGGCAGCCACATGTTCATTTGGGCGATTCCTGGATGCAATGGCGGTGCTCCCGGGCTGTGGCGGGTTGTTCGATGCATCACCAACCATCTTGGTGTGGTGGGTGCCGGTTGGCGATTGCTCATCATGTCATGCCACGCATTACAAATCCGTGGTTCGTTGTCCACCAGCCAAACGGGTTGTCCGATGTCAAACAGTGAGTTGAGCGACCGGATTTTGAATTCGGTATCCTCTTCTTCATGGCTGGTTTTCATGATCAGCATGCTGTCTGCCGTGGTGACCGGAAACCCATGGTGGAGAAACTCTCGAACGGTGCCCGCAGCCATCGTGGAAGCGATTCGTCCTGTTACATAAGCAACAAATGCTCCTCGTTTGACCAACGACTGCAACGCTTCCACGGCGCCAATATAAGGAACATCGTAATGAAGATAACGATCACTAAAGAACCGCTTTTGCCAGAAATCGCGAGCGTCTGTACGGACTTCATCGAGCGGTATACCTAACGCCGCCAGGTTTTTTCCGATGCTGAATTCAATCGGTAGTGTTTGTATAGTCTCCAAAATCGCCGATTTTTGCGGAAACGGCATCGGTCTGGACTGAATATAATCGCGTAGTATCGCCCTGGTTCGTTCCTGATTGTCTACAATGGTCAGGTCCACATCAACCACAACGATTGGTCGATTTTTGGTATGTGGCGATATGGCGGTTTGCTTAAGTGAGTGTTCAATAGACTCAAGTAAGTGACCCACCCAGGATTCCTGGTTCATGATCCACCCCGATTGAGCGCGTCGGCACGCCGACATGCCGCAAGAATGGCATCCTGCACAAGCTTCTTATATCCATGAGACTCGAGGTATTCGATCGCGGCCTGGGTTGTTCCACCCTTTGAAGTAACCCGTGCACGCAACACGTCGGGCTCTTCACCGCTGTCCATCACCAAACGGGCAGCACCCAGCACGGTTTGTTTGACCAACAGCCGAGCCATGTCGGGATCCAACCCCAGGTCCTGTGCCGCCTGAATCATGGCCTCCAGTGTGTAGAAAATGTAAGCAGGGCCGGTGCCGCTGACGGCGGTGACCGGATTCATGCGGTCCTCGGTGGTTTCGACGGCAATGCCGACTACGTCCAGAATGGCATGGGTTGCTAGTGCGTGTTCGGCAGTCGCAAAGCGGCCTCGGCAATAAGCGCTGGCGCCTTCGCCAACCAGTGCTGGTGTGTTGGGCATAACTCGGATAACGGGGACGTCCACTCCACACATTTGTTCGATGTGTTGTGTCGTGATTCCGGCCGCAATGCTAACTAGTAGATGATTCTGTGTCAGAACAGGACGAATTTCCGTCAAAATGTCGTTCATTGTTTGTGGTTTGATTCCAAGAATGACAATATCGGCGAATTCCGCCACAGTTAGGTTGGATTGCGTAGTGCGTACTTTGAGCCGTTGGTTGAGGTCTGCCAGCCGCTCAGGTGTTTTTGCCGAAACCAGAATGCGATCTGCACCCATGAGTCCACCGTGGAGAACTCCGCGCAGAAGTGCTTCGCCCATGTTTCCGGCGCCGATAATGCCAAGTCGTTGGTGTGTTAGCATAACCACCTTCGCTCCGAATGCAGAATACAACTATTTCGAAAAAAGAAAGAAAAAACTCCGGACTCAGCAGGGTCAGCTTCAAGCCGGAAGTGTTCCTGAGAGAGCTAATTTAGCGCTGAATTGGCCGAAACCCAACTGAGGAATATCGGGAATATTCCGCAAGGAGTGACGTTGCCAAGGCGGCAAAAAGCGCCCTTTTTGGGGATACTTCAGCTTTATGAAACACCCTCTCAGATCGAACCCCATTGTGCCGGTCTCTAAAGATGTGGGCAAAGGTGTGCGAGGAGACAACAGGTTAGGAGGGTGCCGAAGGAGGGACTCGAACCCTCACACCCGCAAAGGTACCGGATTTTGAGTCCGGCGCGTCTACCAATTTCACCACTTCGGCGTTTCACCTAGTATCATTCGGTGAATAACGGCCCGAGTTTTAGCACGCCTGATGTGCAAGTCAAGACACTCCGCAACAAATTACCTGGTTGTGAAATCCGGGCTGGCGTAACGACGAGATGATCTTTGAGAAGGGTTGGGTCGACATGGAAAAATGGATTTGTGGATCTGGTGACCGGTTTCCGTTCGGGTCCAAAATGCCCAATTTCATTGACGGCGACGGGTTCTGCTGCTAACGTCGCGGTCGTTGGTGCCCTAAATTACGTTAAGAGGGCGGGTGTACGCCAGAGCCTCTGGATTTTTCGTAGAATGTTGGCCCAATGTCGGATAGACTGACCAGTGGACGGTCAGGACGAATCACAGGCGCCGGAGCCGAAGCGATGCAGATTCAATTTGCGGCGGGCACTGACGTGGGTCAGGTACGCGAACATAATGAAGACAACTATCTCGTTGACAAGAAACTACAGCTTTACGTTGTTGCCGACGGAATGGGCGGTCATTCGTCGGGCGAAATAGCGAGTGCGCTAGCGGTTAATATCGTTCGTGAAAACGTCTTAAAAAACCAGGAAATGATTGATGAATATGTGTCCGGCCAACCAACTGTAACACGCCGCGATATTCTTGCGTTGCTGGAGCATTCAATTCAGCACGCCTGCTACCGTATCTTCGAAAAAGGACTCAACAATCCGCGTCAACGGGGAATGGGGACGACTCTGACAGCCATGATGATCGTAGGGGGGCGAGGTTTTCTTGGGCACGTGGGGGACTCACGACTATATCTTGTCCGCCAATCACAGGTTCACCAGTTAACTGAAGATCATTCATTGTTAAATGAGCTTCTAAAGCATGGTAAGGTAAAAAACCTGAAGGATATTGATCAGAGATTCAAAAATGCGGTGACGCGAGCGGTTGGCGTGTATGAGTCCGTTGAGGTGGATACCCTTGATTTTGATATCCTTCCTGGCGACCGTTTCATGCTGTGTTCTGACGGACTGCATGGTTATCTCGACACCGACCTGATTTTGGAAAAATCACGAACGGAAAATCTACAGGCTGCGGTGACCGATTTCGTTGAATATGCCAACAAGAAGGGGGGAAAAGACAACATCACGTGCATCTTGTTGCAGGCGGTCGATTCAAACGATGGGGATTATACCGACGTCAAGCTGAAATTTGACACACTGCGCCGTCTTACCCTGTTTCGATATCTGAATTACCAAGAACTTGTTCGTGTAATGAATATCGCATCCGAACAGCACTGGGAGCCGGGGCATACGATCTTTAAGGAAGGTCAGGAAGAAGATTGTTTATATGTCCTTGTGCGTGGGGAAGTCGAGATCCGCAAGGGGGATACCTGCCTGGCCACGTTGAGAGATGGTTCTCATTTTGGGGAGATGTCGTTGGTCGACAAGTCACCACGTTCCGCAGATGCGATTTGTGTAGCGCCGTCTGTTGCTCTGATTGTGTCTCGGCGTGACTTTTACGATGTTCTCCGTAAGAACTCAGCTCTCGCAGTCAAAATGTTGTGGAGTTTTATTAAGTCTCTTTCGGCGCGGCTTCGCTCCACTTCAGAGGAATTATCCCAGATTAAAGCACAATTCCGATCTTATGGAGAATTTTCCTCCGCAGATGACGAACTCGTTGCGCGTTGGCTCGCCCCCGTTACGGAGTTGGATATCGGAATCGGCCATAGGAGTGCCGACGAACCGGAAGGTAACGCGGATACTTTTCCGGCAGAGTTGTTGCCGTTGACTCGATTTGTGCAGGTTACAAAAACGCCGCGGTCAACACCGCCACGCTTTGGTGGTGCGGACACGGCAGTTGGCGCAAAATCTCAAGAATCCTGATTTGGCACGGTGACGGTGACATTGCTTAACTTGATTACATGTTGTCGTATGTTGCAGCTCAGACCATCGGTGTCTTGGTTAATTCAAAGTTGTTTGGGAGTGTTGCTTGCGTCGGTTTTTGTTCTCGGTGCAGGTTGTACGAAGCCATACCACGATGGAAAGAAGACAACCCCGGATAATGCACCGGAAGAAAAAAAAGAACAGGATCCCAAGGCACTGCTTGTGGGTGGAAAACTTGTGTTTGAGGATTCGTTTGATCGGTCGGAATTCGGCGCCAACTGGCAAACAAAAAGCGACAAATGGTCTGTCCAAGATGGTGCGGTAAAGGTTCAAGGTGCGCGCAACGAAGGGCTCTGGTTGATGTCTGACCTGCCCCGGAAGGCGCGTGTGGAGTTTGAAGCACGCAGCGATTCCAAGGACGGAGACATCAAATGTGAGATCTTCAACACCGAACCGGAGCACCAGAAGGGTTATGTGCCTATTCTTGGTGGGTGGAACAATTCGTTATCAATCATCGCGCGATTGGATGAGCATGGTGACGACCGCTTGACCACGCGCGACAAAAAGGTCGAAATCGGAAAAAATCACCGATTTGTATTCGCTCGTACGGACAAAGATCTTTATTGGTGGGTGGACGGGGAATTGTTTTTGGTTTATCGGGATTCGGCACCGGTTCTGGGAAAATACTTTGGGTTCAATAATTGGGATTCGGCCGTCACGTTCGATAACTTAAAGGTCTACGAGCTGCCATAAAATAACATGTTGTGTGGCTTGGTTAAACAAAAAAATGATTAAGATTGCGGAATGTCCTCAAACGTCTCGGCTTCGCCATCGCCGTCTTTGTCAACCCCAAGTCGCAGTAATTTGCCGTCTTTGTAGTACTCCCAGGAGTCGATTTTTCCGTCCCGGTTCATGTCGCGTTTTTTGATCGCCAATTGACCGTCTTCATAATGTTTCCATACGTCCATCTTTCCGTCGAAGTTCATGTCCATCTCTCGGACCGCTAGAACTCCCCGTTGATAACGGTTGATTGCATCAATACTGCCATCGAAATCGAGGTCCATTTCCTCTTCCACGAGGTTGCCACCGCGGTCATACGACTTCCGGATGTCAATCTTTGTGTCGAAATTGATGTCGAGTTCTTTCCGCACCAAAAGTTTACCATCATCGGTGACCTTATCGCCCGGAATGGGTGTTTCAGGGACAACGAAGTAATCCCATACATCCCCCTGTCCGTCGCTGTTGAGGTCATACGTCTGGACAACATGAGCACCTACTACCTCCCGGGCAAGCACCGACAGCGGGCCATCGTTTGTCGTTATTACTTCGCCGGAGGTAGTGCAGCGAACAAGTGTGCATGTTGCGATAATAACCACGGCGGTTGTGCCAAATAGTCGGGACATGTTTGTTGTACCGAGTGGGTTGTTGGAGGGGCGGTCCGGTACAAACTCGGTTAGATTGGTACAACCTCCGAAAAAAAACTGTCCTATGGAACACATCCAGTTGTGTTCCAATCCTCGAAATGCCATGTTGTAACTCCCGTTGCCAAAAACCAACGAAAGCATAGGTGGCGAAGTCTGTCGGTGCAAGTGGGAGTGCTACCGGTTGTGTGGCTGCTCGACAGTAAGTTACCAAAAGTTATTCTTTTGCTACTCTATGCTATGTGTGACGGGTTTCGTAACGGGTTTCACTACGCCGCCCAATTTGAGTCAGACCGTCCACAAAAAACAACAGTCGGGAATATCTCGCAGGATTTTTTACGGGCGAGACGGCCAAAAACCGTCAGAATGTGGAATTCGTTTAAACATACCGCACCCTCCTAGTTTGGAACGTTCTTCAGAATTCAACAAATTTGACAATATATGGCATGGCTTTACACTGAACCGATAAGTCGGTCGAGTTGGATGGCCGACGTTGTGTATGTGAGTGATTCTGTATGAGCCTGTGAAAAAATATTGGCGCGCCCCGGGCTCGCACCAGGGTGCGCAGCTATTTTTCACAGGCTCTATGAATACACCTAGGCTCCAGATAACTTGCCAGGACTGGGATTGAATATGGCGCGAAGGAAAATTTCCACGACGGTTTACATTCATCCGGAGCAGGACGAGAAGCTGAAAATACTCAGCGACCGGTTACAAAGGCCGGTTGCCGAGTTCATTCGCGAAGCAATCGATATGTTCCTTGAGGCACACCGTAACCAACTACCCGTTCAATTGGACCTACTCCCCCCGCGTACCGCTTCCGATACCGAGTCGTCTCGCAGCGGTTCGAAGGCATAACTTACGATTCGTCGTGCGATGTTCATGTATTTCGATAATGCGGTGGTGAAGTAACGTTTTGGTTACCGCCGGAATGCGAGTTGACAATTTGACGGTTCCTCAGCCGTGTTGTTAAAAAATCTCAGCGCGTCCAAATTGAAGTCGTTCCAGTGCATGGTAGTCACCATCAAGAATCACACTTCTTTGTTATGGCTAAATGCGTACCGTTGGTGTAGCTTCCCGGGCCTGGGTGTCGACGAGGGGATTGCTCCAGATCGGCTGTGGCCTTTAGCGAAACTACGGCCAGGTTACCAACAACCCCATCTACATTAGTAAGCTATACGTCCATGAAAGAACCGAAACGAGTATTGATTACGGGTGGTGCAGGCTTTCTAGGAAGCCATTTGTGTGAACGTTTTGTTGGCGAGGGGTTCCGGGTGGTATGCCTTGATAATTTTATCACAGGCAATCCAGATAACATTGTTCATCTTTTGGGAAACCCGTTGTTTAGTGTGCTGGAGGTCGACGCCACTCAGTTTATATACGTCGAAGGGCCGCTGCATTATATTTTGCATTTTGCGTCGCCGGCTAGTCCTATGGATTATCTCAAGTTTCCGATTCAGACGCTCAAGGTTGGAGGCTTGGGTACCCACAAAGTGCTTGGTTTGGCAAAAAACAAGAACGCACGGATGTTGTTGGCTTCTACTTCCGAAGTATACGGTGATCCCGAGGTTCATCCTCAGCCGGAGTCGTATTGGGGACATGTGAACCCAACTGGTCCTCGTGGGGTGTATGATGAAGCCAAGCGTTATGCCGAAGCTATGACAATGGCTTATCGCCGATATCATGGCGTAAACACGTGCATTGTGAGGATTTTCAACACCTACGGTCCACGAATGCGGACGAATGACGGGCGAGTTGTTCCGGCATTTTTGACCCAGGCGATTCGTGGTGAACCATTGACTGTATTCGGTTCTGGCGAACAGAGTCGCAGTTTTTGTTACGTCGATGATCTTGTTGAAGGGATTTTTCGATTGGTTCTGTCGGATCATGAAGGGCCAATTAACCTGGGAAATCCAGAGGAATTTACCGTGCTGCAGTTTGCTCGCGCAGTGCAGAAGCTGTTTGCTCCAGAGCTCCAGATTGACTTCCGGCCTTTGCCGACTGATGACCCACGCACACGACAGCCGGACATTGCCCTTGCGCGCACTTTGCTGGGATGGGAACCCCAAACCCATCTGGAAGTGGGATTACAAAAAACGCACGAATATTTTCTTCGGCTGCTGCAACCTGC
Source organism: Myxococcales bacterium (assembly GCA_013360285.1). Lineage (GTDB taxonomy): Bacteria > Myxococcota_A > UBA9042 > JABWCM01 > JABWCM01 > JABWCM01. The sequence goes on along the minus strand of JABWCM010000051.1, from coordinate 8,435 downwards.
ACGAGTCTGACAATGTGGTCCAAACTATGTCCTTCTCCGGGGGCGTTTGGTCACTGCTGAACAATCAACGGGCAAACACAATTTCATGAGTATCGAGCACATACGCAATTTTTCGATTATCGCTCACATTGATCACGGAAAATCGACTCTGGCCGACAGGCTACTGGAGGCAACCGGGGCCATCACCGAACGCGAGAAACAGGCACAGTTTCTGGACAAAATGGAATTGGAGCGGGAACGCGGAATAACAATCAAAAGCCAAACCTGCCGACTCAAGTATGGCGCGAAGAATGGCAAAAATTACCAGCTCAACTTGATAGATACTCCCGGGCACGTGGATTTTTCTTATGAAGTGTCGCGAAGTCTCGCCGCGTCCGAGGGTGCGATATTAGTGGTTGATGCCGCGCAGGGCGTCGAGGCGCAGACTGTGGCTAACGTGTATCTTGCTGTTGACAACGGGCTCGAAATTATTCCGGTGTTGAACAAAATCGATCTCCCGAGTGCACGGCCCGCAGAAGTGATTGCAGAACTGGAAGACGGCGTTGGAATTGAAGCGAAAGACGCGCTGGCAGTGAGCGCCAAGGATGGTACCGGAATTCGCGAGCTGCTGGAGCGAATCGTGGAGCGGGTTCCACATCCCCGTGGTGATTCGTCTGCGCCGGCAAAAGCGCTGATATTTGATAGCTGGTATGACAGTTACCGGGGGGTGGTCATTCTCGTGCGGGTAATCGACGGCCAATTTACGAAAGGGCAACTCCTGCGAACGATGGGGACGCGTGTTGAGGCGGAAATCGCCGAATTGGGTGCGTTCACTCCGCACATGACACCGCTTGCGGCATTGGGAGTCGGAGAGGTTGGGTATGTCATCACAGGTGTGAAGGATGTTAAGTTACTGAGGGTCGGTGACACAGTGACCGACGCGCGCCGGCCCGCAGAGGTTGCCTTCCCTGGGTTTAAGCAGATTCAACCGATGGTTTACAGCGGAATTTTTCCCATTGATTCGGATGCGTTTGAAGACCTGCGGGATTCATTGGAAAAACTCGCACTAAACGACTCGTCGATTACGTTTGAACCCGAATCATCTTCTGCACTTGGGTTTGGATTTCGCTGCGGATTTTTGGGGCTGCTCCACATGGAAATCATCCAGGAGCGTCTTGAGCGGGAATACAACCTCGAACTCATCACCACCGCCCCCAACGTGGTTTACAAAGCATTCACCAAAGATGGTGAAGAAGTTGTCGTCGACAACCCGAACAAAATCCCCGTTCCAATGAAGTTGGCACACATGGAAGAACCCATTGTGCTCTGCTCGATTCACTGTCCATCGGAATATGTGGGCGCCATTCTTAAGTTATGTAACGATCGCCGTGGGATTCAACGAGAAATTAAATATTTGTCTCCTACGCGGGTGATGATTATCTACGAATTGCCGCTCGCGGAGATAATATTCGACTTCTTCGATAAGTTAAAATCCGTTTCCCGCGGGTATGGGTCGTTGGATTACGAATTTCTGACATTTCGTCAAGACGACTTGGTGCGAGTTGACGTGTTGGTGAATGGCAACCCAGTAGATGCGTTGTCATTGATCTGCCACCGGGACCGAGCGCAGCAGAAGGGCAGAGATTTGGTTACGAGAATGAAAGAAGTGATCCCGAGGCAGATGTACGAGGTGATCATTCAGGCTGCGATTGGAACGAAGGTGGTGGCAAGAGTTACCCAGAAGGCTTTCCGTAAGAATGTAACAGCAAAATGTTACGGCGGAGATATTACGCGTAAGAGGAAGCTCCTGGAGAAGCAGAAAGAGGGGAAAAAGCGGATGAAACAGGTGGGAAATATTGAAATCCCGCAAGAGGCTTTTCACGCGATTCTCAAGGTGGAGTAGTCGTCGGCGTCTGAAGATCAGCTCGCGACGACATTGTTGTTAAGCAGGGATCATGGCGAAATCAACTAAAGAGATGCCAGATTGGTCATCAAAAACCACTCGTCGCAATGTTACAAACCAAGCAAAACACCTTCTAAAAGAAGCGCGAACACTGACGAAGCGCCATCGAAAAAGGCTTTCGCCCGCAGCGTTGGAGGAAATTGTCAAGTCGATGGATGCCCTGGCTGCGCTTCTGAATTCCAGGCCGGCAGATGGTGGTTCGGTTCAACCGTTGTTTGTTGCGGCAGAGCAGTTGGACACCGCTTTGGCGCGCCACTTGGCATCCGCGCGGAAATCGACGGTTCGTGAATATGTCGAGAGCATCGCTTACGCTGTACTCATTGCGCTATTTATTCGAGCATTTATCTTCGAGGCATTCAAGATTCCTACCGGTTCAATGATTCCAACGTTGCTCATCAATGATCACATTTTTGTAAACAAACTCGCGTACGGTGTGCGTATCCCGTTTTCTCAAGCGTGGTTGTTTGAATGGGGATTTCCCGACCGCGGTGAAATTATCGTGTTTGAATACCCCAAAGAGGGTGATGACTTTGGTAAAGATTTTATCAAGCGGGTGGTCGCGGTTCCGAATGATCGAGTTCGCCTGATCAACAATCAGCTACATATTAACGGTGAACCCATTCCGGTCGAGGTGAAAGAACGCAAAGTTCCATGTGCTGATCATCCGACGTTGCGCTGTAATTGCACCAAACAAGAAGAGGTATTGGGCGAGCATCGGTTTGTCACACAGCATTTGAGTGAGAATACGGTTTGCTCTATGCGGATAAATAATCCAAATTGGCCTTTGGAGCGTGCAGAAGGCGGAATTGAGATGTATTTTGGTTCCGCAGACAGCAATCCAAACTGGCCTGAAGTAGTGATTCCCGATGGATACGTGATGGTGATGGGTGACAACAGGGATAACTCCAGCGACGGGCGTTATTGGGGGTTGGTGCCGTTCAAATCCATCCGCGGTAGGGCAACGATCACCTGGTATTCCGAGGATCGTTCGCGCATCTTTCGTTTTGTGAAGTGACGCTGCGGATTGTTGCTGCACATATTTGTAGCTTTTACGGCCACTTCGAAACTCATTGTGTCGGGCGGGCATTTGAAATCGTCGCCGACTCTGTTATCATCCGCGCCCTTGTTGCTTGGCCTGCGATGGACAGGTGCAGACTTACAATATTTGGCATCCATGTGCAGAAACCGCGACTTGCCACCAACCCTCCCTGGGATCAAAAATGACGATTACCAAGCAAGCCCTTGTGTCGGCAGGGCCTGATTTTGCCCCTTCTGGAAACTGGATTCATCTGGACCGTGACTCGCTTTCCGTCAAGGATTTGAGCGGAAACGTGGTACTTGTCTTCTTTTGGGACTACAGCAACCTCTTTTGCCTGGAAGCGCTCCATTACATTCGAGCGTGGCAAACGCAGTACGCAGATCTGCCGTTTCGTGTGGTGGGTGTACATTCGCCGGAATTTCCGTTTGCTCGAAGCGCGGTTGCGGTGAGAAACGCGCTTGCGAACCTGCAAATTGGGTTCCCAGTACTATTGGACAACAATCGTGAGACATGGACAGCGTTTGGTAATTTAATCTGGCCAGCATTTTACATAATGAATGCAAGCGGAGCGGTGGTATACAAGGAGTATGGTGAAGGCAATTACCATTGCATTGAGGCGGTAATTCAGGATTTACTCCATGAGTTGGTGCCAGACCGCCGCCTTCCGCCGCCGGTGGACGCGTTACGTCCACGGGATGAACCGGGTGTCTCGACGTGGAGCTGCACGCCTGTTGTTCATACCGGGTATCAAAATGGAAGTATCGGAAATGAAGAGGGATTTGACCCACACAGGGTTGTGGAATACTCCCCCCACCGCGGCACCATGGTAGAAGGTAAGTTTTATCTCGAGGGTAAGTGGCTAAATCATCGGTACTGTATTGCAGTGGCAAAAGGACACGACAGCAATGATGCCGCCGTGATTGTCCCGTATACTGCGGCCGAAGTGGTCATGATTGTGAACCCATCGGGCGACAACGGATTTGCTGCGACCATTACCGACGGTGGAGCTTGTATTCGACCCGAATTTGTGGGTGAAGATATCCGTGTTTCGGGGGAGGGCTCGGAACGCCGTACCGAGATCGTGGTGCACGAGCCGAGGGTTTATCGCTTAATTAAGCACGACCGAGTGCGGTCTGGCGTGTTGCGAGTTGAATGCCGGTCCAGCGGATTTACCTTATATGGGTTTCAGTTTTTGGGTAGTCCCCAGCATGACACATTTGAACTGCCGGTTGCCATGAAAGAGCTCCTGGAACACAAGGCGTTTGCCCAGCCGCCGGTTATGTTGACGGAAGAAGAGCCGAAAAAGCGTAAACGAAGCAAACCTAAGCAGGAACCCGTTGAAAAAGTGACGCCGGTACCGGTAAAATCCCAAAAACGGGGTTCTTCAAAGACCAAAGGTGTGACAATACTTCCCGATGAAGTTCCCGTGGTGGCTCCGCAAGCCCCCGAAACTCCGGTGTTGGTGGAAAAGAAACCACGGAAATCAAAACCTAAACTCGACGTCTCACCTGTTGTACAGCCTAACAAAATGGGCGCGGACGCTCCGAAAGTGATAAAGAAGCGAGCTAAAGCTGTTCCGGTACGGATGTCGGAAGCGGATGCACTGATGGTGGAGTCTCTGAAAGGAATTGCTAAGCTGAAGCCCAGCAAGAAAACAAAAGCTGCAAAAGTGGTTGTTCCACTCAAGCCTGTAACGACAAAAAAAGCGAAGACCGCCCCTAAAGTAGTGGAACCACCTGTTAAGAAAGTTCGCTCAAAACGCAGTGGACGGCGGCAAGGTATAGTCGGCATGGATGAAACGGCGGCGTCGGTGTTGCGAACTAAAGCCGGTAAACCGCCTCGAATTGTAATTGGAAGGGACGGATGAGCACGGATGTTGAACACTCGCGTTTGCTGGATCACTGCGGTACGTGTCGGGAATTTCGTGCGGACTTTACCGATACCGGCAAGGATCTAGCGTACGGTCATTGTCGGGTTAAGCCGCGGACGGGCAGTATCCACGAAAAGACCTACAAGTGTATCGATTATGTAATCCACAAGGACTTTCAACCTGCAAAACCCCCCAAACCCGAGTTTGTTCGTCCTTCTATGCCGTCGGATTCCCCGCAGACCGCGCAACGAACGGCGGACGTAGACGCACTTCATTCACATGATTTCCCGACTGGCAGTGTCGCAAAAGTCAGTCAGCAACCCAAAGTTGAGCATCGCGTTTACGAAGACGAAACCCGGGAACCAGTGCGCCGAATTGTCGGGGCTGGTTCAGAATCGTCGAGCCGCCTAGGAACGTCGCCGCCTGACGGTCTTAAAGCGACGATCATCGCTGCAATTGCCGACTATATGGGACTTTCGACTGTTCACATTGCGGAAAAGTGGCGGGGTGGTTTGTTGGTGTTGGAGCCTGCAAACAAGGACGTTCAAAGCAAAGAAGTTCCCATCGAGTCACTTTTTCACAAAATCGTGATGATTCGGAATCAACTACGGGTTCTTGAATCGAAAATCAACGCTCACGAGAAACTGGATGACGCGGAAAAAGTGGAATTGCAACAGTATATTACACGGTGTTATGGGTCATTGACGACTTTCAATGTTCTGTTTGCGGACAAAAATGATCGGTTTGTGGGGGCGTCTGGGGACAAGGAGTCTCGTTAACTTAGGCCTCGTTCTACGACCATCGCGACGGCTTCACCACCGCCAATGCACAGACTCACTACGCCTCGATTTTTATTGTGGTGCTTCAGCGCGGTCAACAAAGTTACCAAAAGGCGTGCCCCGCTCGCCCCTATAGGATGACCTAATGCCACAGCGCCGCCAAACACGTTGACTTTCGATGGATCCACCTGCAGTTCCTGAATTGCGGCAAGCGCCACGACTGCGAACGCTTCGTTGATCTCAAACAAGTCAACATCTGCCGGCGTTAAACCGACGCGTTCCAGTGCTTTGGCAATCGATTTTGCAGGTGCAGTCGTGAACCACTCCGGAGCCTGAGCGTGAGTGCCTGTGGACACAATACGCGCAAGCGGGGTAAGCCGAAGCTTTTGTGCCACATCTGCACCCATCAACACGACGGCGGCAGCTCCATCGTTGATAGAAGACGCATTTGCAGCGGTGATAGTGCCGTCTTTGGCAAAGGCAGGTCTTAGGGATGCAAATTTCGTAACGTCGCCACGAGAGGGCTCCTCGTCCGTGGTCACGAACGTGGCTGTTCCTTTTTTGTTTGGAATTTCGACCGGAATGATTTCTGTTTCAAAAATTCCTTGAGCAATTGCCGCCGTTGCACGACGGTAACTCTCGATGGCGTAATCATCCTGTTGTTGGCGGCTAAAATTCCCATCACGGGCACATAACTCGCCGGCGTTTCCCATGTGGTAGTTGTTGTACACATCCCAAAGTCCATCATGAATCATGAGGTCAATCAGTTGTCCGTGACCCATTCTTTGGCCATAACGCGCGGTTGGAAGTGAGTATGGAACGAGGCTCATGTTTTCCATGCCGCCTGCAACAACAATGTCGGCGTTTCCAAGTTGAATCGACTGTGCTCCAAGCATGGTCGCTTTGAGGCCGGAGCCACACACCTTGTTGATGGTCATACATGGCACCGAATTGGGAATGCCCGCGCCTAGCGATGCCTGGCGGGCGGGTGCTTGCCCCATGCCCGCAGTAAGAACCGAACCCATGATCACTTCATCGACTTGGTCAGGGGACACCGATGCACGCCTCAGCGCAGCTTTGATCGCAGTAGAACCAAGTATTGGAGCTGCGACGGTACTTAAGGCGCCACCAAAAGATCCTATTGGGGTTCTTGCGGCACCTACGATGACAACTTCGCGCATGAATTGACCTCCCTCAGCCCCATCGTGGGCAGAGTAGTTGTTTATGGAGTTGTTGCGGTAACCCGTCACAAATTGACTACTTATACCGCACCCCCGAGGAACACATCCGCGTCGTATCAGAGCGTTCGCGGACGTGTCAACGAGAGAGAGTGGTGTCCTTCTTCGATAGTTCTTTGAGTTTGTGAAAAATATGGGGACGGACTTGGGCGCGGGGATTTTGGTCCCGCTGACCGGAAAAAACCGATTCATATCGGGAACATGGCGCAGGTCTTTTTATGAGCAGTGGGGCCAAAAGCATCCGTTCAAGTTCGTCCCCATATTTTTTCACAGGTTCTTTGGGTGCAGAAATGGAGCTGGGTGGCTTGGATGGTTCATTTTGACGTCATAATTGGTCACTTAATGGTAAAGCCACCCCATGAAAACATCGACAATGGTTTTCTTTCTTGAAAAGCATGATGCATATGTCAGGTCGCAGAACATGATCAACCACAACTTCCGCCGTCATATTCTTTTCTTGTGCAGCATCGGATATGGCTGGGTATGTTCGAACACCACGGCAAATGCGCAGAACTTACAACCGTCGGCAATGCGCGAGATTTCGAAGATAGTGATCGATCTGGGCCACGGTGGGGAAAACACCGGATGTATGGGTCTGCATGGGGTTTTTGAGAAACATCTTACATTGCAAATTGCAAAACAGGTCGCGGAATTATTGAAGCAAAAGACCGGACTGGACGCGATTTTGACCCGAACGGAGGACACTTTTGTGGATTTACGCCAGCGTACTCGAATTGCTGCTGGCCATCATGCCGATGTGTTTGTTTCGATACACCTCAACGCATCGCCAAAACCCGATGCCAAAGGTGTAGAAGTATATTTTCTCAGTTTGGAATCGTCATCGGAGGAAATCGCGGCACTGGTGAAGCGAGAAAACTGGGAGCCCCCACTGGGAGTCGAATCCGCGCAGATTCAGCAACATGAACTGAGTAGTTTGCTGTTGTCAAAAAAACTAGATGCGGCGCATCGGCTCAGCGAGTTACTTGCTACCCATTTATACGATTCTCTGGTTAAGGCCACTGGGTTTGTTGGGCGCGGAGTGAAACAAGCACCCTTTGCGGTGCTCAAAGAAGCTGCTTTTCCGGCGGTCGTGGTCGAATGCGGGTTTCTCACCCACGAAGAGGAGGGGTTTGAGTTACTCGAATCGCGGCGTATCAACGAAATCGCCGCTGCCATTGTGGATGGCCTGATGGCTTTCGACAATCTGTTGACCCCTCCTGCACCGTTGGTCGAGCCTAGACTGCCACCTCGCTAGGATCCACAGCGAGGTGACCAGGGCGCTTACGACTCTTGGGTGCGCGAACCGTTGCTGGTCGGCGGCGGGGGCCTTTGGCCTACAAATCGCAGCACTCGTATCCCGGCCACAATTTGCGAGTATTCTGACAATCTCGTTACGAATCTTTGAGTTTGTGCAAAGCCGGCGCAGCTATTTTTTCACAAACTCTTTGCAAGAAATTCGGGTTAGCCACAATGCCAGTGACTTAAGGAAATTTTTTAGACATTTCAGGCAACTACGATAGAACCTCCCAAGTGAGGAGGTGAGTGTATGCCATTGGGAGAGTGGTTA